>JAXJVZ010000098.1:0-6649 GCA_036308285.1 Agathobacter sp.
CAGGGTAATTTATAACTACAGAATCAGGCAGGGCAGCATTACAAGAAGTGAAGATAAAGCATGGCAGCATGTTGAGGTTTTAGATGCATATGAGGCGCGGATTAAAACAATAGATAATAAACAGCTGCAAACAAAAATCGCAGGTCATTATTTTGGCAGTATTCTCCTTTATTATCTTCAGCTATACTGTGATTATGGCATTGATAAAAAGCTTTGTCATAAGTTTTTCTCAGAGAGGACTAAGAGTGGGCTGAAAAAATATGGGAGTCTGATTAGTAAGAAGGAACGGTTTAAATTATTTGTTTTTACAATAAACGAAGCTCTTTTTTTCAGAGTATTCTGGAAGAAGAAATTAAAGTAGGTGGAGAAGGGGTAATATGCATTTGATAAGTATAATTGTTCCAATACATAATCTTGAAAAGTTTCTGGCAAAATGCATTGAGTCGGTAATTAACCAGACCTATAAAGAGCTTGAGATTATACTGGTTAATGATGGAAGTAAAGACAGCAGCCTTGATATTTGCAGACATTACCAGACACTTGATAATCGAATCGTGGTTATTGATAAGGAGTGTGGCGGAGTGTCAGATGCAAGAAATGCAGGAATTGCAGCTGCAAGAGGGGAATATATTTTTCTGCTGGATGGCGATGATTATATCTTGAAGAATACAATTGAGTTGCTTTACAATGCAATTGTTGATAATAAAGCAGATATGGCAATGTGTAACTATCTGGTCGAAACAGATAGCTGCAGATTTGAGACAGATACCTGTAATGATTCACCGGAATGGCAGGTTCTTGATAAGCAGCTGGCTTTAGAGAAGTTAGTGTCAGGAAAACCATATTATGAGCTTCCATGGAATAAGCTTTACAGAAGATTTTTGTTTGATACGGTTTCATATCCTGTTGGAAAAATAAATGAGGATGAATTTGTCGCGCATGAGATATATGGGCAGATACAGAAGGCTGTATGTACAGGAACTAAGCTATATGCATACGTTCAGCATAAGAAAAGTATTATGGCAACATATTCTTTAAAACGTCATGATAAAGCTGAAGCCTACAGACAGAGATTTCTTTATTTAAGGGATAATGGATATTCTAAGAAGCTTCAGCATAGTGCAGTTTTTCGATATCTGATAGAGGAATATAATTTCAACTATAACATAAGGAAAGAAGACATAGATAGTCAGGAAAAGAAGCTGGTCAAAGCTTATTATGATGATGCTACAAGAGTATATCATAGTTATTTCTGGAAATTAAATCCTAAAGAGCATGTAAAGATATTTATGATTCGGTATTGCCCGGCCTTCTACCGTTATGTTAGAAGTAAAAATGTATAGATTTACTCTGGTTGGAGAGTTCTTGAACTTAGCAGGGGTGTATCTGGATTTGTGAGGAGTAGTATGAAAAAGAAAATTTTAATTGTAAATGATTTATTATCTGGTGGAGGTGTGGAAAAGCTTATGCTTGATCTTACCTGGGCAATACACGATAAATACGATATTACAATAATGACAGATTCCTATGAGGCAGAATTTGACAAGCTTTATCCGGATAACGTTAAGTATATCTGGCAGAAGAATGATTATAATCCTAAGAACCGACTGGCCCGTGCCATATATAGAAGGACCATCAAGAGAAGAAAAATACAGAATTTCCATAAGAGCTTGGAAGAGGCAGATTATGATTATGCCATAGCCATTAAGGAAGGCTGGAAAATGCTTGATGTGTCAAAAATTCCGGCTAAGAAAAAGCTTTGCTGGGTTCATACAGACTACACGGCTTATTATTACACACAGGGAATATATAATACCCGTGAGCATGAGCTTGAAGTGATGAAGCAGTTTGATAAGATTGTCTGTGTATCGTATGATATCGAGAAAAGCATCAAAGAGGTTATTGGTGATCCTGGAAATCTGATTGTAAAATACAATCCGATTGATATTGATAATGTTATCGCAAAATCAAAGGAGCCTGTTGTTGATGTTGATTCATGGGATGAACAGCAGAAGAAGCCTGATGGCAAACATCCTGTAAGATTTGTTACGGTAGGAAGACAGAATTACCAGAAATCATATCTTAATCTCTTAGAGGCATGTCATATGCTGGAGAGGGAAGGCCTGGATTATGAGATGTTAGTTATCGGTGCAAAAGAGCCATGGGGAGATGAAACCTACCGTCTCGAGTGTGCGATGAAACGTCTTAATATCAGGAATGTAAAGTTCTTAGGCGGACGAAAGAATCCATATAAGTACATGGCTATTGCGGACTGGTTTTTATCTTCATCTATTTTTGAAGGTTATTCGCTCGTAAGTCAGGAGGCAGCAGTGCTTGATATTCCAATGCTTCTGACAGATGTTTCAGGTGTAAGAGAGCTGCTAGGCGATAGTGAGTACGGAATAGTAATGGAGCCATCTGTTGTTGGAATTTATGAGGCAATGAAGAGGGTTATTCAGAATCCACAGCTTCATGATTCATATAAGCAGAAGATTATGGAGCGAAAGAAGATTATTACGTATCAGAAACGTATTGATGAGATAGAAGAGTTATTTGTTTAATATAAAGAGGAGTTTATTGTGAGTAAAACATGGTCTACAGTAATTAAGCCAAAGACAGGTCTTTTTAATATTCCAATCAAAGAAATTGAGCAGTATAAGGGCTTGATTTTTACACTGGTAAAGCGTAACTACGAAGTACAGTATAAGCAGACTGTTCTTGGTCCAATATGGATGATATTTGGCCTGATTTTTTCTTCGGGAATTTTTTCATTTGTATTTGGACGAGTTGGTAATTTCTCGTCTGATGGAACTCCATACTTTTTGTTCTATATGTCAGGAACTATAATGTGGGAATTCTTCTCAGCATGCTTTAACAGCAACACAGGTGTGCTGATGAATAACAGCTATCTGTATGGTAAGGTATATTTTCCAAGACTTATAATGCCTATTGCAAATGTTGTTTTTGAGGCAGTGAGAACCGGAATCAAATTCCTGGTTTGTATTGTTGTGTGGATTTTCTTCTTAATACAGCATGATGCACAGTTTATGGGAGTAAAGATGCTTCTGCTTATTCCAATAGCATTAGCAACAGCCTTTATGGGAATGTCATGTGGTCTTATCATGTCATGTCTTACCATAAAATACAGGGATTTTAATCATCTTACAGGAATTGCAATGTCCCTGCTCTTATATGCATCGCCGGTTTTATACTCAACCTCCCAGCTTCCGGAAGGCTTGCAGAAGGTTGTCTATATTAATCCTATGTCATCTTATGTTGAGGCTTTTCGTTACTGCATGACGGGAAGTGGTGCAGTGAATTGTATGGCACTTATATATAGCTCTGTTTTTACATTGATTGTGACAGTAATTGGATTAATTATGTTTAACCAGACAGAGAAGACTTTTATAGATATTATTTAGTCATCATTTTGTTGTGCGAGGTTATATGACCTTATATGAGGTTATATGAAGTTATATGAGGTTATATGAAGTTATATGAGGTTATATGAAGTTATATGAGGTTATATGAAGTTATATGAGGTTTATGAGGTTATACGAGGTTGTACGAGAGGAATAGGGAATGTTTTTTTCAATAATTATACCGGTATACAATGTTGAAAAATATTTGAATGATTGTCTTTTATCTGTCACAAATCAGGATTTTAAGGATTATGAGGTTATTCTCATTGATGACGGTTCAAAAGACTCTTGTGGCGCAATATGTGATGAGTGGAAAAGCGATAAAATAAAAGTCATTCACCAGGAAAACAGGGGACTTGACGGGGCAAGAAATACAGGACTTGATGCAGCCTCAGGTGAGTGGATTATCTTTTTAGACAGCGATGATGAGCTTTGCGATGGAATGCTATCCACATTATATTCCAGAATACAGGAATATTCTGCAGATATGTACTGCTACAATATGGTTAAGATGCATGAAGACGGAACTGTATTTCAAAAGGGAATCTATCATGCCGAGCATGAGAAAATAGTTATCTCAGAGGAGGGCTCGCGTCTGGATTATTATGTTAAGCGTCTGATTCGCTATAGCGATAGCTGGGAAGTAATCTTCAGATGTTTTAACAGAAGGATTATCGAAGAGCATAATTTGAGATTTCAGAAATGCAGTGAGATTTTTGCTGAGGATCTGGCTTTTACTTTACAGTACCTGTTATGGGCAGGAGAAATCCAGATGCTTTGCGATATTATGTACAGATACCGTCAGGCACCAACGTCGATTATGCACACCTTAGACCAGAGAACCATATTGCCTAGAATAATTAATCTCATAAAAGCTTTTTATGGGCAGGTAAATAAATCGGGGCAGAAATATATCAGAGACAATTTTGACCTGATAAATCTGGGAATATTGGATTTTCATATTTCGCATAAGCTTGATGAGGTGCCTGTCGAAGAGATAAAGGAAGAAATTGAGAAGGCAAAAAGTGATAAAATCTTCAGGAAGCTTATGACTAATGCAAAATCAAAAGCTGTAAACAATCCTGATATTTTTATGCTCAGACCCTGGTTATAAATTTGGATGATTTTAGAGAGAATGAAAAGGAATAGTTATGTCTTATACAGATAATAATGAAGAAAATTTAGTTTTAAAAATAGAAAATGTGGGCAAGGATTATATTCTTGGAGCTGTAACAGGCCAGACCTTTAAGGATGCAATTAGAGCCAGAAGAAAGAAGGCTTCAGATTATAATGTCTACAATCGCAAATTTACGGCACTTGATGATGTAAGCTTTGAAGTTAAAAGAGGTGAGACTATAGGTCTTATCGGTTCAAATGGAGCTGGAAAGTCTACTCTTTTAAAGCTTATATCACGAATTACTGCACCTACAAGAGGTACTATCTATATTGATGGTAAGGTTGCAAGTATGTTGGAGGTTGGAACAGGTTTTCATCCTGAGCTTACGGGCCGCGAAAATATATATCTTAATGGCTCAATTCTTGGAATGAGCAGGGCTGAAATTGATAAGAAAATTGATTCAATTATAGAATTCTCTGAGTGCGGTGCATTTATAGATACTCCTGTAAAGAGATATTCATCAGGAATGTATGTTAAGCTTGCATTCTCTGTTGCGTCACACCTTGATTCGGATATTATGATAATGGATGAGGTCTTAGCCGTTGGAGATGTAAAATTCCAGCACAAATGCCTTAATAAGATGAAGGAGATTGCAGAGACTGAAGGCCGTACCATTTTATATGTAAGTCACAATATGGATACTATTCATAAGCTATGTAAGCGTTGTATAGTCATGAATCACGGTCATCTTGTTTTTGATGGAAGTGTTGATGAGGCAACAAAGATTTATATGGGTGTTGATACTAAGACAGACCATACAGCAGATTTTTCTAAGTACATGAGACCGGGCTGGCTTGGTAGAGATGATGTACGTCTTACATGGGCTGATTATCTTGAGAAGGAAGATAATATGGTAACCGGCAATAATCTTAAAATACATATGAAGTGGAAGAATAATGTAGAGGTTAATAATGTCGGAATCCGTGTAGAGCTTATAGGGGATGATGACAAGCCGTTTGCAACAGCCGTATATTATGATGTATTTTCAGGAAAAGCTGACGAAGAGGGAGAGACGACTCTTAATGTTAACTTAAGTAGTGTAGTTAACGGCAGCTATCAGACCTACTATACACTTTTCTGTCTCGACCCATATGATGAGTCTATAGACCTTGATTGTGTGAGGGGCATTGATATAACAATCAAGAGAGAAAAAGAAGATCATGTGCTTAACTGGAGAAATAATTCATGGGGAAATATTAGAATTTAGGGAGCCTTTAGTATGAATACCTCTAAGGATAATTTAAGAGATTTTCAGCCTTCGCTTGGAATGTTTAATATGTTTAAAGGAATGGGAATAATTGGTGTGATTATTTTCCATACAACAAGCTCATTCCCTTTTTCCGGGGTTTCGGCTGATGCCAATATAGTAACAAAAGCGCTTATGCTCTTGTTCTTTATATGTGCTTCGGGACTGATGCCGGCATTTTTTATTGCAAGCGGTTATGGATTTCGTCCACAGAAGGCAGCAGTGGTTAAAAAGAAAGCAGGCAGAATATTATTGCCATATTCGATAATGGTAATTGTAACTGTTATGCTTCATTTTGCTTTTCATTATGGTGCGTTTCATTATCTGAAGGGAAGTATTAAGGAATCAATAAAGGTATTCATTGGTTTCATTCTGGCACTTTCTTCTAATATGGAAATAGGAGGTACAGTATTTTATTCCTGTGGAATAGGCTGGTATCTTATTTCATTACTTGGAGTTATTGTGCTTCTTAATGTGCTTTTAAGTGTTGGAAAGGACAAGGCATGGATTCTTGTGTTAATCTGTGCACTGGCTGGTTGTCTGCTTGGAAAATACAGAATATTTATCTTCTGTATTTCCCAGATTCTTACAGGTGTGTTTTTCTTCTATGAAGGGTATATTATCAAAAAACATAAGCTTCTATACCGAAGGTGGAACATAAAATGGAGCCTGGTATTTGTTCTTTGTATTGCTGTTATGACAGCAGGAGTTATATCCTACGGGCAGGTAGACAAGATTGCCGAAGGAATATGGAATTTATCGATTATCAGTGTGATTGTAGATGGAACCTTAGCATTTCTTTGC
>JAXJVZ010000099.1:0-7286 GCA_036308285.1 Agathobacter sp.
GAATTTATTCATTAGAATCTTTCAAGGTTTTTCACTGTTCAGTTTTCAATGTTCTTTTAAATTTTATTAAGTTGTCTGAATTGTATATTCATCAGTGACAACTTCTATATCTTAACAAACTCATTTGCTTTTGTCAAGAAGTTTTTTAATTTTCTTTGCAATTATTTTTGCAAATATGACCGTAAACTCTACAATTCAATGTGTTTCACGAGTCAGCTTTGTTATAATATCATCCCACTACCATAAAGTCAACAGATAATTCGACATTTTTTAAAGTTAGTAAATATCGCTTAAAAACACAAATTATCTAAATTGTCTGATTTTTTGCCCCAATTCGTTCAATTACACTTTTTGCCTCAGAAATATTACTGACTCCAACAAGTTTAAGGCCTTCTATATCACTAACATTACTCATACACACTTTTGGTAATATACATATTTCAAACCCCAGACGTTTTGCCTCTGCTATTCTTTGTTCTGATAAACTTACTCCCCTGACTTCTCCACTCAAACCAACTTCGCCAAAACAGATTACATTTGATGGTACTACAATATCTTTTTTGCAGGATATTATTGCCAGTACAATTCCTAAATCTATAGCAGGTTCATTGATTCGCATCCCTCCTGCAATATTTATATATGCATCGCAATCTGATAGTTGCATTTTATCAAGTCTTTTTTCCATAACTGCCATAAGAAGATTTATTCTGTTAAAATCTGTTCCTGTTGCAGTTCTTCTTGGATTATTAAAAAAGCTATGACATACTAATGCCTGTATCTCTAATAAAATAGGTCGTGTTCCTTCCATAGAGCATGTAACAATCGACCCTGATGCATCTTCCGGTTTTCCACTCAACATATACTCAGACGGATTCTCAACTTCAGCCAATCCATTGTTCCTCATCTCAAATACACCAATTTCATTTGTAGATCCAAATCTGTTCTTTACACCTCTAAGTATTCTGTAAGTTTCATTATTATCTCCTTCAAAATACAGCACAGTGTCAACCATATGTTCAAGAACTCTAGGTCCTGCCACTGAGCCATCCTTAGTAACATGTCCGACAATAAACACTGTCACTCCCAACCCTTTTGCAATTTGCATTAATATAGCAGTCGATTCTCGAACCTGTGATACGCTGCCTGGAGCTGACGCAACATTTTCATTATACATCGTCTGGATTGAATCAATTATAACTATCTCAGGCATATTTTTTTCTATTACTGATTTTATATTATCAAGGTTTGTTTCACTAAGCAAAACCAAAGAATCCTTAAAATCTCCAATTCTTTCAGCCCTCATCTTTATCTGTTGCAAAGATTCTTCTCCTGATACATATAAGACATTTTTATCCTTCAAAGACAGATTACGACATAACTGTAAAAGAAGGGTAGACTTTCCAATTCCAGGGTCGCCTCCTATTAAAACCATAGAGCCTTTTACAACTCCACCACCCAGTACCCGGTCCAATTCCTTCATATCTGTAGACACTCTTTCTTCCTCAGAAAAAGTAATCTTCGACATCGGAACAGGATCTTTATGTTCAGTTTTTACTTTACCAGTTGAAGAAAGACTCTTCTTATCAACCATCTCCTCAACAAATGTATTCCAATTTTTACATCCAGGACACTGCCCCATCCATTTTGAAGATTCATATCCACATTCCTGACAAAAAAATATAGTTGTCTTACCCTTTGCCACGCTACTTCTCCTCTCAAAAAAACCCGGCTATAAAAGCCGGGTTAACTAAATATATCTATTTCTTTTCAACTTTAATGTCAACCGCTTCTGTTCCCTGAAGCTCAACACTAAGGCTTAATTTTCCGCCAAGATTAGTCTTCATTGTTCCTACAGACTCTCCTGCGATATTAACTTCATACTCAGCATCCTCTTCTAATTCGATTGTAATCTGAGCATCTTCCGGACCTTCAACTTTAAAATTCACACCATCTTCTGTAACACAAAATCCTAAAACTGCTGTTCCAGGAACTGACTCATAAACAAAAAGTCCATTGCGTTCAAGCTTTGTTATTTCCTTAAAAGTTTTAACTTTGTATACATCGCCCTCATGCTCAAAATTATCAAGCTTTGTCTTAGATGCTAAAGTATAATCTCCAAAACTGATTGTACCATCAGATTCTTTACGAATAAGTTCTGTAACTGTAGACATTTTTATCCTCCCGTACCTTCAAAAGTATAATTTAATTATAATTCTAATCTTATTGCACAGTCAACGATATTTCTCTCTTTTTTGTCGAAATAATGACCTTATCTCCAGCTTTGATTTTACCTTCAATAATCTCTTCTGAAAGTAAATCTTCTACCTCATCCTGGATCTTTCTCTTAAGAGGACGTGCACCATATTTTCTATCATATGCCTTTTCAACGATAAGTTCCTTTGCACTATCTCTAAAAACAATATCAATATCGAGTTGTTCCTTAGCCCTCTTTTGCAAGTCATTAGCAAGAATTGTAACAATCTTCTTCATGTCATCTTTGTTAAGAGTTCTAAATACAATAGTCTCATCAATTCGATTAAGAAATTCAGGCTTAAATATTCTGCGAACTTCCTCCATGACACTATTTTTCATTCTCTCATGATCCTGCTTTTCATCCTCCGTACTGCCAAACCCCAGTTTCTTTGGTTCAATTATAGCTGAGGCTCCGGCATTTGAGGTCATGATAATAATTGTATTTTTAAAATCGACGTATCTGCCCTGGGAATCTGTAATCCTTCCGTCATCTAAGACCTGAAGAAGAATATTAAACACGTCAGGATGAGCCTTTTCTATTTCATCAAACAATATAACAGAAAACGGATTACGTCTTACCTTTTCACTTAACTGTCCGCCATCCTCATGTCCAACATACCCAGGTGGTGAACCAATCATTTTTGAAACACTATGCTTTTCCATATATTCAGACATATCAACTCTTATTATGGATTCTTCTGTTCCAAAAACAGCCTCAGCTAACGCTTTAGAGACTTCTGTCTTACCAACACCTGTAGGTCCAAGGAATAAGAATGAACCTATTGGCCTCTTTGGATCCTTAAGTCCAACCCTTCCTCTTCTTACAGCTTTTGCAACTGCAGTCACAGCCTCTTCCTGCCCTATAACTCTCTTATGAAGTTCATCTTCTAACTTTTTCAGACGAGCCGCATCATTCTCATTAATCTTATTCACAGGAATTTTTGTCCATGCTGCGACAACATTTGCAACATCATCTTCAGTAACTTCCAATGCCTTTTTATTTGCTTTTCTTTTCTTCTTTTTAGAAATATTTTCCAGCTGTTCTACAAGAAAATCCCTGTCAGCCTTATATTCACGGGCCGCTTCGATGTCACCATCTTTTAATGCAATCTCTATCTTTTCCTGCAGTTTGTGAATATCAATATTCATCTGCTTTGTATTAGTATTCTTATCCAATGCACCAAGTCTGATATTTGCAGCAGCCTCATCCAGTAAATCTATTGCTTTATCCGGCAAAAATCTATCATTAATGTATCGTGTTGAAAGTGATACAGCTGCATCAATTGCAGATTCTGTTATTATAACCTCATGATGAGACTCATATAATGATTTCAATCCATTCAGAATCTGTACTGTTTCTTCGGCAGTCGGTTCTTCTACCATTACAGGCTGAAATCTTCTTTCAAGGGCTGTATCCTTCTCTATATGTTTACGATACTCTTCTATTGTTGTAGCACCAATCACCTGAATTTCGCCACGGGCAAGTGCAGGCTTCATTATATTCGATGCATCTAGTGCCCCCTCGGCCCCACCTGCACCAATAATAGTGTGGAGTTCGTCAATAAAAAGTAGAATGTTGCCAGCTGCTGTAACTTCCCTGATTACATTCTTTATTCTCTCTTCGAACTCACCTCTATACTTAGATTTTGCCACCATTCCAGACATATCAAGAGAAACCAGTCTCTTATCAGCCATAAGTTCTGGAACATCATTATTTACAATACTCTGGGCAATACCTTCAACAATAGCTGTTTTTCCAACACCTGGTTCGCCAATAAGGCATGGGTTATTCTTACCACGTCTGCAAAGAATCTGCATCAGGCGTCTCGTCTCCCTTTCTCTCCCTATAACCGGATCAAGTGCACCATTTCTTGCAAGTTCTGTTAAATCTCTGGAATACTGGTCGAGAGTTGGAGTAATTGATGCCGAATCATTCTTTTTGTTTTTTTGCATTTCCTGACGGAACTTTGCCTGATCAACACCCATTGCTGCCATTGTGTCAGCAAGCAATTTCTGAACATTAACTCCCATTGTATTTAATAATCTAAATGCAGCACTGTCTCCCTCAAACACAATAGCAAGAAGAAGATGCTCTGTCCCTATCTCTTCACTATCAAATTTATCAGCCTGTTCAACTGCGCATTTTAATATCATTTCTGAACGAGGTGAATATCCAGGTTTGTCAGCCAGTTCAATAGAACCCTCACCTGATATTAATTCTGTAATAAGATTAATAAGTTTATCAAACTCAACATTATTTTCTTTTAATACAATTGCCGCAACACCTGTATTTTCCTTCAAAAGTCCTGCTAAAATATGCTCGCTTCCAATATAATTGCAAGATAAATTCTTAGCGATTCGTTTTGCATGGTCTAATGCTTTTTTTGCCTTGCTTGTATATGGTTTCAATTTCAAACCTCCAACTAGTCAATTTTATAAATCGATAATTTCAAGATCTACATCTTCGTCTTCATCGCTTTCATTTGCCAAAATTGGATCCTGCTCAAGTTTCTCAAGAAGCTTTGCTTCAAGATCTGCAAGTACAGGGTCTATTGGTTCTACAGTTTTTTCTTCTTTTTCTGTATCATCATTCTGACGATTACTTTCTAAAGCAGCCTCAATTTCAGAAACAGCCTCATCCTTCAACTGAGTTTCGGTTGCTTCTTCTGCATCTCTGGCAACTTCTGTTTTATCTGCTGCTTCTGTTTTATCTGCAGCTTTTGTTCCATCGGTTTCTTCTGTATCGTAGTTTTCTTCTACTTCATCAGCTTCTTCAGTCTCCGATACAGAATCTCCTCTTTCTACCACTTCACAATCCACTTCTTGTGTATCTTCTGTTTCGTATTTCGATTCTGCTTCTGTTACACCTTCTGCTTCGTCTTCACGATATTGTTCAGCTTCTATTACTTTTTCTTCCTCGCCTTCCGTTTCTGCTTCTGTTACACTTTCTGCTTCGTCTTCAGATTCTGTTGCTTCTTCCTCGTCTTCCGATTCTGCTTCTGTTACACCTTCTGCTTCGTCTTCAGATTCTGTTGCTTCTTCCTCGTCTTCTGTCTCTACTTCTGTTACACTTTCCGCTTCATTATCTGCTTCAATTTGTGTTAATTCATCTTCCTGATTCACTTCTATAGTCTCATCAGAATTATCTGCAAAGATGTCTTCTTCAAAATTTTCCTGCTGACTTTGATTTTCCATATCACCTATTCGAGCATAATAGTTGTCATCATTTTCATCATCCGAAGATTTCTTCTTAGGTGCTTTATTCAATAATACAACTGCCCCAAGCAATACAGCAATAACCAGCGCCATAACTCCCATAATAATATATAAGAGAATATTTGCAGGATTTTTCTTTTCTATAGATTCTGTAACAACCGGAGCTGTTTTGTCAGCCAGTTTAAAATATCTCATATAAGTTTCCTCCACTGAATCATAGGTATACCATCCAGTCTCACCCTTATCATTCATACAGTATATCAGATAAAAATCTGATGTTTTCGCCTCATCAGCATATACAGTTTCAGGTGCAAAGATATTTAAGAATCCAACACCTTCTCCCTCTGTATTTGAAGGAGACTCCGGATCTTCCGTTGGAGTCTGATTATCCTGAGAAGAATTTTCTAACATCTCAGGTGTCTGATATGCAGTAAATACCCCTTTTCCTTCAATGGAAAGAGTTGACTCAATATAATCCTCAGGAATGTCATTAACATTAGGTAAAAGTAAAATCACATAATGAGAACCACTTGTAAGTTTTATAAACGGATATACCGCATCCTGATTTTGGTCATATACATAGAAGTTTCCACCTTCACCATTCTCATTTGTAAGATAAAGGAGCTGCAGATTTCCCTTGGCAAAAGATACATTTGGATACTCTGTACCTTTTATCATTACATTACTTGCAGAAAAGTCTTCAGGAATGCTCTCCTGTGGAATATTTTCAGAGAGAACCCTTTTTTCTCCATTAACAGAAAACGAAGGCATTTCCTTCTTCTGTGCATCTGAATTTTCCGGATCATCCTCTGTCCTTCTTGTAACTGTGATAGAATAAGTTGATGATACGCCATTTTCTGCCTTTACAACAATTTTAACGGTATTCTCACCAACCTCCAGATTATCATTTCCAGATACAGAACTAACTTTGGCCTTAGCATTATTTGGAGTTGCCGATACGGCTATTGATGTAACACTATAATCCACAATAGCTGTATATGTCTTATTATCACTTGAAAATGCTGGTGATAATGCTCCATTTGATATAACGAGAGATTTCAGGGAACTATCACCTGATTTCTGAGTTTCTCCACCATTTCCTTCATTATTTCCTGAATTTTGAGAACCGTTATTTGAGCTTCCACCTCCATTGCCTCCGGCATTTGATGATGCATTATTAACTGTTACAGTTACAGCTCCACCACCAATTCCAGCTGGATTTAGCTCTCCGTCATACGATTCAATTACGCTTGCAGAGAAAGTACAACTTCCTTCCTGAGTTGCTGTAAAAGTGAACGAAGTACTATTCGACTGTCCTGCCGCATCTCCTACAGTATATGGACTATCTGAATTTCCGCCAAATGCTCCCGAGTTTCTCGACAGAGATCCCTGTACTCCATATCCGCTTGATACAGAAATTGTAATTGTAACCGTATCTCCAACATTTACACTTGTTTTCGATGCTGTAACTGAAACATTACCTGCCGCATATGTAGGAATTGGCGCACAGAATAATGTTGCAATTACCATCGAAAAAACAACCACTAAATTAATAATTTTCTTCATAACTTACTCCTACTGTGAAATTGTAGATTTTCCTAAAATATTATTGTTAACAAGAATCAGATCCTTAATACTTACGTTACCATCCTTGCTTGCATCAGCAGCCGTAAGTGCTGCCCCGCTCAAATTACTCTTCTTAAGGATATGGCGGTTTATCATTATAAGGTCTTTGACACTTATAACTCCATCACCACTTGTATCTCCATATATCACTATGTCGTATGTAGCCTTAAGATTATTAGCCGAATCATATA
>JAXJVZ010000100.1:0-2154 GCA_036308285.1 Agathobacter sp.
AAGAAAAAATGGAAGAATTAAACATAAAGATTAGTGATTTAATACACGATAAGTTTGGTAATTACAGAGATTTTGGACAGGTGTGTAATTTGAATTCGGAAACAATTCGTAAAATGATTCGTTTTGGTAGTAAACGAAAAATATCAAGGGAAATGCTGGCTAAGTTTGTTGTGGGATGTAAACTTTCATTAAAGTTATGCTATATTTATAATATGGGAACATGGGAACAGACAAAGACCATATCCATTATATGATAGAAATAGAGCCAACCATGTCAATCAGTAAAATCGTAAATTTAATGAAAAGCTATACTACATATCATATATGGGAAAGGTATCTAAATTATTTACGGAAATACTTTTGGAAAGAAGTGACAACAAATGTTAAAAGCATATAAATACACAAAAATAATAGCAATTATAATGCCTATCCTGTTAGCAGTCATCTGTCTTGTTTTAGTAGTGAGAAATGATAATCAGGCAAGTATGCCGATTCCGATGAATCTTACATTTATAGGAGAATTCAGTTATGATGGAGAGAACTGGTATCCATACAATGAAGATAGCGAAATGTCTGCACTGGACGGAGATGTTACAGTAAAAGGGCATTTTGATGTGGATATATCAGAAGGAGCAATATTAAATTTCTACTGTCATCATATCGGGGTAAGTATGTATGTGAATGAGGAGCAAGTGTATATGGATGCTCCAACAGAGATTAGGAACTACGGAATAGACTTAATGCCTTCCATGTGCGGGAAACGCTGGGCACAGATACTTTGTCCTGAAATTACTAAGGAGGATGAGGTAGAGTTTCGTTTTATTAATTATCATAAATACGGAAATAAAGAGGCATATAAAGAACTTTTGATGACATGTCTTATTGCACCTTTAGACAAAACTGTATTAGAGACTTATTTAAAACCTTATATTAATCCATTTGAGATAATAGGAACAGGACTTTTGATTGTAGGGATAATGCTACTGGGTTCTTCCGTTTATGCTGCTGTACTAAAAAGCAGAATGGCAAATCATTTGTTTAAAACAGGAATCATGACATTGTTTGTGGGCGGATATACAGTGCTTGACATGATGATGGTATATTTTACGGATGAATTGTTAGTCATGAGAACGTATGGCGCACAGTTGTGTCTGATGCTTGGGGTGTATTTCCTGGGGCTCTATATATGTGACATTATAACAGAGAAATATAAAAAAACAGCAGAGATGGTGATGGGAGCATCAGGTATTATAAACTTGCTTGTGATAGCAGTTGCTATCAGCGGAAAAGCATTGTTGTATGATACAAGAATGCTTTGGGAATGTTCACAGTGTATTGTCAGCCTGATACTTATAGCATTATGTTTTTTAGAATTAAAAAAAGAGAAGAAAAAAGGAACAGAACTGATTACATATATATTAATTCATATTGCAATCTTACTTGATTTTATAGGAGTAGGTTACCATATGTATTATTCCGGTATTTGTTTCAAAGTAGCCTTTGTGGTGATGCTGCTTGTTATCCTGTTTCAAGGAGTAAAACAGGTAGTTATGGATCATCAGGCATCCATAAAAAACAAGAAAATGAAGGCAGAACTGGAGAACAGTCGTATTACGGTAATGTTAAGTCAGATACAACCTCATTTTTTGTATAATTCGTTAACTAGTGTAATGGATTTGTGTGATAGAAATCCTAAGCAGGCAAAAGCTGCTATTGCAGACTTTGCGGATTATTTGCGAGGAAATTTATCTTCTTTAAAGACAGAGAATCTGATATCATTTGGAACAGAACTGGAACACATCGAAAAGTATTTGCGATTGGAAAAGCTTCGATTTGAAGATGAATTGGAAGTGGTGTATGATATTCGGGCACGGGACTTTATGCTCCCGGCATTGTCTGTTCAGCCGCTGGTAGAAAATGCGGTAAAGCACGGCGTTGGTCAGAAGATAGGTGGAGGAACGGTCACTATCCATACAACCGAAACGGAAAATGAGTATATCATTTGCGTAACAGATGATGGTGTTGGCTTTACAGAGGGCGAATATGCAGATGATGGTGGTACACATGTTGGGATTGAAAACATCAAGAAACGATTAGACATGATGATAAATGCCAGATTGGAAATGGAAAGTAAAATAGGAATCGGGACAAAGG
>JAXJVZ010000101.1:0-9146 GCA_036308285.1 Agathobacter sp.
ACCCTAGCCATGTGAAAACATAGCCAGTTTTCACTGTATACATTTTATTATGTGAAAGGAGTCTTAAAATGATTTACACTAAGGAAGTTGAAAACATGTGTCCTGTAGCTAAGGGCGCAAAGCATGAGCCAGCTCCTATTCCAGAAGAAGGAAAATGGGTTCATTCTAAGAAAATTGAGGACATTTCAGGATTTACACACGGCGTAGGCTGGTGTGCACCACAGCAGGGAGCTTGTAAGCTTTCTCTTAACGTTAAGAATGGTATCATCGAGGAAGCACTCGTTGAGACAATCGGATGTTCAGGAATGACACATTCAGCAGCTATGGCAGCTGAGATTCTTCAGGGTAAGACAATTCTTGAGGCATTAAATACAGACTTAGTTTGTGACGCTATTAACACAGCTATGAGAGAGTTATTCTTACAGATTGTATACGGACGTACACAGTCTGCATTCTCTGATGACGGACTTGCAATCGGAGCAGGTCTTGAGGATTTAGGAAAGGGACTTCGTTCTCAGGTTGGTACAATGTACGCAACAAAGGAGAAGGGTGTTCGTTACCTTGAGATGGCTGAAGGATATGTAACAGGTATTGCTTTAGATGAGAATAATGAAGTAATCGGATATCAGTTCGTTTCTCTTGGAAAGATGACTGACTTCATTAAGAAGGGTGATGATCCTAACACAGCTTGGGAGAAGGCAAAGGGCCAGTATGGTCGTGTTGCTGACGCAGCTAAGATCATCGATCCTCGTCAGGAATAATAGGAAAGAAAGGAGAACGAAATACAATGGCTTTATTTGAATCATATGAAAGAAGAATTGACCAGATTAACGCTGTATTAAACAGCTATGGTATCAGCTCAATTGAAGAAGCTGAGAAGATTACAAAGGATGCTGGACTTAACGTTTATGACATGGTTAAGGGAATTCAGCCAATTTGTTTTGAGAACGCTTGCTGGGCTTACATTGTAGGTGCTGCAATCGCAATTAAGAAGGATTGTAGAAGAGCTGCTGACGCTGCTGCTGCAATCGGAGAGGGACTTCAGTCTTTCTGTATTCCAGGATCAGTTGCTGATCACCGTAAGGTAGGATTAGGACATGGTAACCTTGGAAAGATGTTACTTGAAGAGGAGACAGAGTGCTTCTGTTTCTTAGCTGGACACGAGTCATTTGCAGCTGCTGAAGGTGCAATCGGAATCGCTGAGAAGGCTAACAAAGTACGTCAGAAACCACTTCGCGTTATCCTTAACGGACTTGGAAAAGACGCTGCTCAGATTATTTCACGTATCAATGGATTTACATTTGTTGAGACAAAGTATGATTATAAGACAGCTGAGCTTAATACAGTATATGAGAAGGCTTACTCAGATGGTCTTCGTGCAACAGTTAAGTGCTATGGTGCTGACGATGTTCAGGAAGGTGTTGCAATCATGCACAAGGAGAACGTTGGTGTATCTATCACAGGTAACTCAACAAACCCAACACGTTTCCAGCATCCAGTAGCAGGTACATACAAGAAGGAATGTATCGAGCAGGGTAAGAAGTATTTCTCAGTAGCATCAGGTGGTGGTACAGGACGTACACTTCATCCAGATAACATGGCTGCAGGACCAGCTTCATACGGAATGACAGATACATTAGGACGTATGCACTCAGATGCACAGTTCGCAGGATCTTCATCAGTTCCAGCTCACGTAGAGATGATGGGTCTTATCGGAGCAGGAAACAACCCAATGGTTGGTATGACAGTAGCAGTAGCAGTTTCTGTTGAGGAAGCAGCTAAGGCTGGTAAGTTCTAAGAAAACGTTGATTTTAGCTCACAATTCCTATGATAAGGAATCGTATCATTTCGTATACGTTTCAGCTTAATTAGGATATGAGAAAATTACGGTAAAAATAAGGCTCTGGTATATCTGAGTAATGTATTTTACAGGATATACTGGAGCTTTTTATTCTGATTAGTATAATTCATAGGCAGAAGGAGGTGTCATATTTGCAGGAAACGAAATTCATAACAATACTATCAAAAGGTAAAGAGATTGTGTTAGGAGTTAGTACCATACTTTATGTTCTTATGGTAAATAAGACGGCCGAAATACACGTTTCGGGTGACTGGATATACAAAACAAGAATGACACTTTCAGAGCTTGAAAAAAAAACTGGGTGAGGGATTTATAAAGGTTAACCGGGGCTGACAACATTGGTCAGACTAATAATCAGCAGTCTGTAAATAAGGGTGGAGCCTCAACAGGAGAGAATAAACAAAATAATAAGGATATTAATTCAATGCAAACAGGTGATGATTTTCCGATTGCATTCTGGATGGGATTGATGATTATTTCCTTTATTTCAATAATTATATTAGGCCGACGAAGCTTAAAGAGCGATAATAATTAAAGTATCAAACAAAATACCCTGCTGGAATTTTCTCAGCAGGGTATTTTTATGTAAAAATATATGAGAATAAAACATGGTCTGCTTTTTTACTTATTTGTGTCATTAAAATGTAATTTTGTACATGAATATATATGTATAATTGTTTGTAAAATTTTACTATAATTAGATATATGTGATATCAGGAGGAAGTTTATGAAAAAGAAATTAGTATTTGTTTTATTAGCAGCTTGTCATATTCTGTGCATCACCGGATGTGGGAAAAATGATAATGTTGATAATTCTGAAAAAGTAACTGAAAAAATACAAAGTTCTGAGAGTAATGAAGAAAAAACTGAAAATGATGAAGTGGGTAAGAACCTTCTTGCAAATGGTGATTTTTCAAATGGAACAGAAGGCTGGAACGTATATCTCGAGGGTGGCGGAAATTCAACACTTTCTCTCGAAAATGGAGCTGGAAAGCTTTCAATTCTTTCTACTGGAACATTAAATTACTCTAACCAGCTGTATTATGATGGATTTTCTCTGAAAAAGGGTGGCAGGTATGAATTGTCATTTACAATGTCATCTACAGTTGCAAGAAGCTTTAATCCAAGAATTCAGATTAATGGTGGTGATTACCATGCATATATGGAAGATACTATTGAGCTTACAGAAGAAATGCAGACATTTACAATTGAATTTCGAATGTCAGAGCCTACGGACCTTGCTCCAAGACTTTGCTTTAATTTAGGAACTGCAGATGGATTGGATAATGTAGCACATACAATTACAATAGATGATGTATGTCTTAAACTTATTGATGCAACAGATGTCTCTGATGAGGATGAAAATGGCGAGGCATTAAATGTATGTGTTAATCAGGTTGGATACAGAACTAATGATGTGAAAACAGCTTCAGTAAAAAATCATAAGGCTGGAGAAAAATTTACTGTTGTGGATGAGGCTGGAAAAGAAGTATTTTCAGGCAAACTCACGGATGCAAAGAGGAGTGAGGCTGCTGACGAGGAAGTAGTTGTTGCTGATTTTAGTGACTTAAAAGATGATGGAAATTATTATGTATCTGTTGGAGAAGATAATTCTTATCATTTTGTTATAGATGATAATGTATACGATGAGCTTACAAAAGATGTTGTCAGAATGATGTATCTTCAGCGTTGTTCCATGGAGCTTACTGATAAATTAGCAGGCGATTTTGCACATTCCGAATGCCATACTCAGGAGGCTGTAATTTACGGAACAAATCAGAAAAAAGACGTATCAGGAGGCTGGCATGATGCTGGTGACTATGGAAAATATGTGGTTACAGGTGCACAGACTGCAGCAGATCTTCTTTTATGCTATGAGGAAAATCCTGACATATGGTCAGCAGATGATTTAAATATTCCTGAAAGTGGAAACGGAGTTCCGGATATTCTGGATGAGACAAAGTATGAGTTAGACTGGATGTTAAAGATGCAGGATGAAGCTACTGGTGGAGTATGGCATAAGGTTTCAACATATAACTTCCCGGCTTTTATAATGCCGGATAAGGATACTGACCAGCTTGTAATTTCGCCGGTTTCGACAACTGCAACAGGTGATTTTGCTGCAATAATGGCAAAGGCATCAGTTGTATATAAGGATATAGATAAAGGATTTAGCGACAGGGCTCTTGAAGCAGCAAAGAAAGCATGGACATATCTTGAGAATAATTCTTCTGATGGTGGATATAAGAATCCTTCTGATATAACAACAGGAGAATATCCTGACGGCAATGACATGGATGAGAGATACTGGGCATCGGTTGAACTATTTAAAGCTACAGGAGATAGCAGATATCAGACTTATTTTGAAAATCAGATTGCGTCAGATGTGCTGACCGGATACGGTTGGATTGAAATGGGAACATATGGTAATATTTCATATTTATCAATGGATGATAGCATGAAAAAAACATCAAGTGAGGAGAAAATTAAGAACACAATTATTGCTCAGGCTGATGAATTTGTATCAAATGCCCAGAATGATGGATATGGATGCTGTTTAAGTCTTGAGGGATACAACTGGGGTAGCAATCTGGGAGTATGTAATAATGCAAGAACTATGCTGCTTGCAGGTAAATTATCAGGGGATGAAAAATACATACAATATGCTAAGGACCAGTTAGATTATCTTTTGGGAAAGAATTCTTTAAGTATAAGCTTTGTTACTGGATATGGTGAGTTTTGTTCTAAGGATGTTCACCACAGACCATCTGTTGTAAATGGACAGGCAATGAAGGGAATGCTTGTAGGTGGACCAAATTCAGGAATTGAAGATCCATATGCTGCAAATGTACTTAAGGATTTACCGCCGGCAAAATGCTATGCAGATAATCAGCAGAGTTATGCGACAAATGAAGTGACGATTTACTGGAATTCACCATTTGCATGCTTGCTTACAGAATTATTGAAGTAAAACAGAATAACTTTTGCAATATTTGGCAGAAGATGGTATACTCTACTCTTAAAAGAAGTTATGGAGGAAATGTTTATGAAACACATAGGACAATTTTTTGCAGGTCTTGCAATATTAATTATTGCAGCTGTGATTTTTCTGCAGAATACTACAGTTGGAAGTCTTTCGTTGTTCTATAGAATTAACGGAGTAGGTGTCGGCCCGATTTTACTTATTATTATTGCAATTACTTTTGTGGCAATGCTTTTCAAGGCAAACTGGTTTACAATTGGTCTGTTCTGCCTTGAATGGATAGCGTTCTTTGTATTTTTGATTATTAGTATTGATATTCACATCAACAGAATGTCCGGACTTCAGTTAGTTCTAGAGATTGGACTTCTCTGTGTGGGTGCAGTAACGATGATTAAAGGAATGATAGGTATTAATTCGACTAAACAAAAATAACAGTTTATTGTATCCCTTTATTATAATCGAAAGATTTACAGAGTTATTAATTGTATAACAAAAAGTTATAATAACATTATTGCTTGACAAACTTTGATTATAGTACTATGATTTCACTAGTGGGTGAACAAATTAAAAAATTACGAGGTATTTTTCATATGAGAAAACAGACATATTCCCTTTTAGTTGAAAATAATCCTGGTGTAACAAGTCGAATATCAGGGCTGTTTAGCAGAAGAGGATTTAATATGGAAAGTATTTCTGCAGGTGGTACTGCAGATGAGAGATATTCAAGAGTAACAGTAGTTGCAAGTGGCGACGAGCAGAGCCTTGAGCAGATTGAGAAACAGCTTGCTAAGCTTGAGGATGTGGTAGATATAAAGATACTTGAGCCAGGTGCATCAGTTACAAGAGAGCTCATCTTAGTTAAGATAAGAGCAAAGGATACAGAACGTCAGCCTATTATGAATGTTACTGAGATTTTCCATGGAAAGGTTGTAGATGTAACAATTGACTCGATGGTAATCGAACTTACAGGACATCAGGGTAAGCTGGAAGCATTTTTAAATCTGCTTCAGGGATATGAAATCCTTGAGCTTGCAAGAACAGGAATTACCGGTCTTTCAAGAGGAACAGCAGATGTTGTAATGCTGTAAGAATTTTAAATTAGTTATCAATCCACATTATGTGGTGAATTAATATGAACACAAATTTAGGAGGAACATAAAATGTCACAGGAAGCAAAAATTTATTATCAGGAAGATTGTAACCTTGCAGCTTTAGAGGGAAAGACAATTGCAGTTATCGGATACGGTAGCCAGGGTCATGCTCATGCATTAAACGCTAAGGAGTCTGGATGCAACGTTATCATTGGTCTCTATGAGGGAAGCAAGTCATGGGCTAAGGCTGAGAAGCAGGGATTTGAAGTATATACAACAGCAGAAGCTGCTAAGAAGGCTGATATCATCATGATTCTTATCAACGATGAGAAGCAGGCTGATATGTACAAGAACGATATCGAGCCAAACCTTGAGCCAGGTAACATGTTAATGTTTGCACACGGATTTAACATTCACTTTGGATGCATTAAGCCACCAGCAGATGTTGACGTTACAATGATCGCTCCAAAGGGACCAGGACATACAGTACGTTCTGAGTACCAGGCTGGAAAGGGTGTTCCATGTTTAGTAGCTGTTGAGCAGGATGCTACAGGTAAGGCATTAGAGACAGCACTTGCATACGCTTTAGCAATCGGTGGAGCAAGAGCCGGAGTATTAGAGACAACATTCAGAACAGAGACAGAGACAGACCTTTTCGGTGAGCAGGCTGTTCTTTGTGGTGGTGTATGTGCACTTATGCAGGCTGGTTTTGAGACACTTGTTGAGGCTGGATATGATCCAAGAAATGCATACTTTGAGTGTATCCATGAGATGAAGCTTATCGTTGACCTTATTTACCAGTCAGGATTTGCAGGAATGAGATATTCAATCTCTAACACAGCTGAGTATGGTGATTACATAACAGGACCAAAGATTATTACAGAAGAGACAAAGAAAGCTATGAAGAAAGTTCTTTCTGATATCCAGGACGGATCATTTGCTAAGGAGTTCTTACTTGACATGTCAGATGCTGGACGTCAGGTTCACTTCCAGGCTATGAGAAAGCTTGCAGCAGAGCATCCATCAGAGAAGGTTGGAGAGGAAATTCGTAAGCTTTACAGCTGGAATAACGAAGAAGATAAGTTCATCAACAACTAAATTGTTTTGTGAATTAGAGGAGTGAAGAAATGCACTACTTTTTATTAAATATTTTTAATACAATTTTTACCAAATTTGAGATTTATTTCGTTAAAAAAATCACAAATTAATATTGATTTTACTATAGGATTGAGATATCATTATTTTGGTAAAGTTTTAAAACCTATTCATAGGATTTAATATAATACGAAAAGTGAGGTAAATGAGATGGCAACAATCGATTTAACAAAGTACGGAATCACAGGAACTACTGAGATAGTTTACAATCCTTCTTTCGAGCAGTTATTCGAGGAAGAGACAAAGCCAGGTCTTGAGGGCTTCGAGGTAGGTCAGGAGACAGAGCTTGGAACAGTTAACGTTATGACTGGTATCTATACAGGACGTTCTCCTAAGGATAAATATATCGTTATGGATGAGAACTCTAAGGATACAGTATGGTGGAATTCAGAGGAATATCCAAACGATAACCACCCAATGACAGAAGAGACATGGGCAACAGTTAAGGATCTTGCAAAGAAAGAGCTTTCTAACAAGAGACTTTTTGTAGTAGATGCATTCTGTGGAGCTAACAAGGATACACGTATGGCTGTACGTTTTATCGTAGAGGTAGCTTGGCAGGCACACTTTGTTAAGAACATGTTCATCATTCCTTCAGAGGATGAACTTAAGGATTTCGAGCCTGATTTCATCGTATACAATGCTTCAAAGGCTAAGGTTGAGAACTTCGCTGAGTTAGGACTTAACTCTGAGACATGTGTTGCATTCAACATCACAAGCCGTGAGCAGGTAATTCTTAACACATGGTACGGCGGAGAGATGAAGAAGGGTATGTTCTCTATGATGAACTACTACCTTCCACTTAAGGGAATTGCTTCAATGCACTGTTCAGCAAACACAGATATGAATGGTGAGAATACAGCAATCTTCTTCGGACTTTCAGGAACAGGTAAGACAACACTTTCTACAGATCCAAAGCGTCTTCTTATCGGTGATGATGAGCACGGTTGGGATGACAACGGCGTATTCAACTTCGAGGGTGGATGTTATGCAAAGGTTATCGGACTTGACAAAGAGTCTGAGCCAGATATCTTCAACGCTATCAAGAGAAATGCTCTTCTTGAGAACGTAACAGTAGATGCTAACGGAAAGATTGATTTTGACGACAAGAGTGTTACAGAGAATACTCGTGTATCTTACCCAATCAACCACATTAACAATATCGTTAAGCCAGTATCTGCAGCACCTGCAGCAAAGAACGTAATCTTCCTTTCAGCAGATGCATTTGGAGTACTTCCTCCAGTATCTATCCTTACACCAGAGCAGACACAGTACTACTTCCTTTCAGGATTTACTGCTAAGCTTGCTGGTACAGAGCGTGGAATTACAGAGCCAACACCAACATTCTCTGCATGTTTCGGACAGGCATTCTTAGAGCTTCACCCAACAAAGTATGCTGAGGAGCTCGTTAAGAAGATGGAGAAGAGTGGAGCTAAGGCTTACCTTGTAAATACAGGATGGAATGGAACAGGAAAGAGAATCACAATTAAGGATACAAGAGGAATTATCGATGCTATCCTTTCAGGAGATATCTTAAAGGCTCCAACAAAGAACATCCCAATGTTCAACTTTGAAGTTCCAACAGAGCTTCCAGGAGTAGACCCAACAATCCTTGACCCACGTGACACATATGCGGATGCTTCTGAGTGGGAGACAAAGGCTAAGGATCTTGCTGAGAGATTCAACAAGAACTTCGTTAAGTACACAACAAACGATGCTGGTAAGGCACTTGTTTCAGCTGGACCACAGTTATAATTTGAAAATAAAACTGTATTAATAAAAACATAGAGTTTTATAAAAGAGGGCAGAAATTGCCCTCTTTTATATTATGTAGAAATAGAAATATTAATAGAAATATTTATAGATATATTTAAAGAAACAGATATATAGATCTCACAATAATATTTCTATATTATAAGCAAACACCAAAATATTGCGAATGAAATGGCATATATTTAATGATTAGTTGACAAAATGCGCCTGCAAGTATAATATTTTTATTAATAGTGTTAAATTCCGCCAAGGAGTTCCTGCGCAGATATATAAACTCATGCGC
>JAXJVZ010000102.1:0-5394 GCA_036308285.1 Agathobacter sp.
CTGTTCTGGTAATGTTGTACCAAGTGCCTCGTGTCCTAATGCAATAACGATTTTCTTTTTTTTCATGACATCCTCCTTATAGGCATAGCATGCCGTATATTAGTTATTATGAAATATTGATTTGTTTTTGTCAATGAAATACATGCCTATTTTTAGGAAAAATGTCCCATGCAAAAGAAAGTTCCCTTTATGGTTTTATTTATTATCCATAAAGGGAACTTTTATTAATCTATTTAAGTTCATCAACTGCTGAGAGTGTCACCTCTAGCTCAGCTTCCTGATAGCCTCTTCCATCCTGTCTTTGAATTGTTACTGTAATGGTTTCACCTGCAGAATGCTTTGATAAATACGACTGAAGTTCTAACATTGTTGTAATCTTTGTATCATCAATCTTTGTAATGATATCGCCCTGCTGTATTCCGGCTTTATCTGCACCAGTTCCTTCGTATACAGAAGATACATATACTCCTATTGGAATATTATAGGCTGCCATCTCACTTGATACATCTCTTCCTGATATTCCAAGATATGCAGTCTGTGTGTTTTCATACTTGCCTTCTTTTATTATAGTCTCAAGTATTGGAAGTGCATCTGTAACCGGAATTGCATATCCAATTCCCTCAACCTCTGTTGATGCATATTTTACAGAGTTAATTCCTATTACCTTTCCCTGACTATTAAGAAGTGCTCCACCAGAGTTTCCCGGATTAATTGCCGCATCTGTCTGAATAAGATTGCTATTTGTAACAACCTCACCTGTTGAAGAATCCTGAGTTGTTACCGATCTTCCAAGTGCACTGATTACGCCTGTTGTAACTGACTGTCCATAGCCTAATGCATTTCCGATTGCAATTGCGGCTCCACCAACAGCTATCTCATCCTCCTCTGCTAATGTAGCAACCTTTATTACACCGAGTGTCTCTTCCGGTATATCCTTCACCTTAACCTGCACTATAGCAAGGTCATCAGAAGGATCAGTTCCTCTGATTTCGGCTTCAACTACCTTTTCATCCACAAACTGAACTTTAATACTTTCTGAGTCTGCCACAACATGATTATTAGTAGCAATGTAAATGTATTCATCTGTCTGGTCAATGATAAATCCCGAACCACAGCTCTCACTGTTTTTCGAATAACTCTGTCCCCAGAAATCTCTCATTGTAACTGTTGCAGTATTTGTAATTGCAACAATACTAGGCATTACTTCGTTCACAATTCCGGATACATCTACTAAATCTCCGGCACTGCCTGTTGCAGTCTGCGAAATCTGCCCACTTGTCGGGTTATAATCAATTGTATCCTTAGAAGATGTTCCTTTTGAAGAATCTTTGGAAGCCGAATTACTACTTGATTCTACTGCCGAATCAATTCCGAGCATTTTACTTCCTGCCGCATTAACTCCTGTAAATACAGTACCTGAAACAAGGCCAAATGTAAGTGCTATTGCCGCAGTCTTAGCAAGAGTTTTTCCAAACGAATTATTGCCGGCTGTTTTATCTGGTCTGTTTGGATTATGTCTGTTTACATTCTGTCCATTTGCATTATTCATGTTCTGATTCTGCATATTTGAGTTTAAGCCACCAGAATACTGATTGTATCCCGAATTATTCTGGTTATAACTATTTTGATTCATATGGTATGACTGCTGATAGATAGTTCCATAGGGATTAATCTGGTCACTATTTGTCTGTCCATTATTAATCTGTCCATTATTAATCTGCTCATCATTATTCTGATTGTCATTAACCTGATTGTTATTAACCTGATTGTTATTAACCTGACTATCATTTACCTGTTCATTACTGTTCTCTGTTTTTTCATCCTTGTCTCCATTGCCATATATATTATTCCAACTATTGAACTGTTCTTCCATCTTTCTTCTCTCCTTCCAGATAGTTATCTTTCTCTTTTAGACATTCAAATAATAACTCTGGTATGTGATAAAATTGTGTCTAAAATTAGAAAATAATGTTAAATGGCACCAACTTACGTCGGTGCCAGAATTTAATCATATAATTACTCAACTGTAACTGATTTTGCAAGGTTACGTGGCTTATCCACATCAAGTCCCTTTGCAACAGATACATAATAACCTAATAGCTGAAGTGGAATAACTGCAAGACTTCCAATAAAATGATTATCAACCTTTGGAATATATACAGCAAAATTACATGTATCTTCTACTTCATAATGTCCGGCAGATGTAAGTCCCATAAGGTAAGCACCTCTTGCCTGACACTCTACCATATTTGATACCGTCTTCTCATAAAGTTCGTTCTGAGTAAGAATACCAATAACAAGTGTTCCCTCTTCAATAAGAGAAATTGTTCCATGCTTAAGCTCTCCTGCAGCATATGCTTCAGAATGAATATATGAAATCTCTTTCATCTTAAGACTTCCCTCTAATCCAATAGCATAATCAATTCCTCTTCCGATGAAGAACACATCATGAGCATTAGCGTATTTTGACGCAAACCACTGAATTCTATCATTGTTCTCAAGAATTTTCTCTATTTTTGCCGGAATAGTAAGCATTTCACTAATATAGTGTGCATATGTTTTCTCATCAATTTCGCCACGAACAAGACCAAACTGAACAGCTAATGTATATGCTGCTACAAGCTGTGTACTGTAGGCTTTTGTAGTAGCCACAGAAATTTCAGGACCAGCCAATGTATAGAAAACGTTGTCTGCTTCTCTTGCAATTGACGAACCAACCACATTGACAATACCGAGTGTCTTAACGCCCTTGCTCTTTGCTTCTCTTAAGGCTGCAAGTGAATCAGCAGTCTCTCCCGACTGACTTATTACAACTACAAGACCATTCTTATCAAGAAGTGGTTTTCTGTATCTGAATTCTGATGCAAGTTCCACTCTTACCGGAATTCTTGCAATATCCTCAAATACATACTGCGCAGCCATACCAACATGCCATGCTGAACCACATGCAACAATATATATCTGTGAAATATTCTTAATTTCCTCCTCAGAAAGTCCAACCTCTGACAAGTCAATCCTGTCATTTTTTATAACAGAATTAAGGGTATCTGCAATTGCTTTTGGCTGTTCATGAATTTCCTTCATCATGAAATGCTCATAGCCACCTTTTTCTGCGGCTTCTGCATTCCATTCAATTGTAACCAGTTCCTTCTCAACTTCATCTCCGTCAAGGTTATAGAACTTAGCCTCTCCACCCTTAAGGCATGCCATTTCCAGATTTCCAATATAATATACCTGTCTTGTGTAATTAAGAATCGCTGGAACATCTGATGCAATATAAGACTCATTCTCACCTACGCCAATAATCATTGGGCTATCCTTACGTGCAACCCAGATTTCACCCGGATGATCTGAAAACATAACTGCAAGCGCATACGAGCCTCTTACCCGGACCATTGTTTTTGCAATTGCATCAATTGGTCCAATGTTATATTTTTTGTAATAATAATCAACAAGTTTTACTACAACTTCTGTATCTGTCTGACTGTAGAAAGAATAATCGTGTCTGATGAGCTTATCCTTTAATTCCTGA
This sequence comes from Agathobacter sp., assembly GCA_036308285.1. Taxonomy (GTDB): domain Bacteria; phylum Bacillota; class Clostridia; order Lachnospirales; family Lachnospiraceae; genus Roseburia. The sequence goes on from JAXJVZ010000102.1 coordinate 3,533, forward strand.
TAATTCTCAATAATTCCATTATGTACTCCTACAACATCAGAATCATCTACAGATGAACCCGAAACATGCGGATGTGCATTAGTTTCACTTGGCTCACCATGTGTTGCCCAGCGAGTATGACCAATTCCACAAGTACCCTTAATAGCATTTCCTCCGTCTACCTTGTCAGAAAGAATACTCAGACGGCCTTTAGCCTTAACAACTTCAGCTTCCTTATCACCATCCCTTACAGCAATACCTGCCGAATCATATCCTCTATACTCAAGCTTTGACAATCCATCTAAAAGAATAGGTGCAGCCTGCTTACTACCAACATATCCTACGATTCCACACATACCTTTGTGCTCCTCTCCAAAAAATAATTGAACTATAGATTAATTAAATCTCAATACCATTCTTCTTAAGAAGTGCTCTTGCAGACTCAACTGAATCAACACCTGTTGCATTCTTAACTGGTGCAAACTCTTTCTCACGATCCACTTCGAATGAGAGACAGTTATCCATCATATATACCATGTCAAGAATAAGTGTCTCAAACTTATAAGCATTTGGTGTCTCTGGTTTTACCATATTTCCATTCTCATCAAGATATGGAACCTTCTTCTCAACAATGTGAAGTGGAAGCTTCTTCTCAGCTATTTCGAAAAGCTTATCAACTCTGAAAATGTAATTTAAGATTACTCCAAATCCATAAAGTAATGAGCCCTTCTCGTCTGTAGCTTCTGCCATCTCCGGTGTAAGCTCATAGTACTCAACGATAGAAGGCTTTCCATCCTCTAAGCAGAGTGCTCCCACTCTCTCATATGGATCTACCTTTCTAACAACCTTTGAACCACTTACTCGTCCTGACTCAATTGTAGCTCCAACGAAAACAGGATCTGCAATCTGCTGAAGAACATTATCTACAGCAAATACATTAAGCCATTCAATTCCTTTTTCTTTGATATCCTTGTCGAGCCCTGCATTAATCATGGACTTGAACCATCCACCATTTCCGTTTGGTGACATAGCAAGTGAATCCTCTGCCTCGACTAATACATTTCCATCAAAATCTACTGCCGGAACCATTTCCTGAACAAAGAACTTAATGTAATCCTTGTTATATCCAAAATAGTTATGCTCTTCAAAGAACTCTCTTGTCTGTGCATCATTTTTCTCACTTGTCATAATGTAGAAAGGAACCCAGGCATCAGCTGCTGTTGTAACCTTCTTAAGATTCTCTACTAACTGCTCGAAAATGTATAATTCTTTCGTCTCTCCAATATTATACATTCCCTTTGCTTTATCAAATCCGAGTCTTGTTCCCTGTCCACCTGCTAAAAGAATGGCTCCAACCTTGCAGGCCTTGATAGCTTCAATTCCCTTTGCATAGAAATCTGCTTTCTTCTCCTCAATCTCAGGGAGTTCCATTGCTCCAAGTGGAGAAAATTCTCCTCTCTTCTGCTCCTTATCATTAATAAGATCAATATATGACCAGTCCATTGTCTCCAGCTGATTCTCAAGTCTTTCCGGAATATCCTTATCAACCAGCTTGCTTAAATACTTCTGGTTCTTTGCAATAATCTTTTCCTTGATTTCATTTTTCATAATGTTAATCCTCCTATAACAACAGCATTGGGCCAACCATATGGTCCGCCCTCTGCCAGTCTACTCATCTTCTGATTCACTTGTATCAGTCTCTTTATTTTTTTTCTGGTTCTCTTTGTTCTGTTTCTTGGTCTCTTCTGTTCCCTGAGCACCAACAGTCTCGTTATACTGTGTCAGATCATATGTGCTTGTCGAACTTGTAACACCTGTCTTATCAACAATGCTTTCACTAATAAGCTTAACAGAATCAGATACCTCATATGTTTCTGCTGCAA
>JAXJVZ010000103.1:0-1592 GCA_036308285.1 Agathobacter sp.
ATCCTGGCCTTTATCTGATAAGTAAATTTGTCCTGCCCTTGCCTCTAAGAGGCCATCTTTCTTTAATTCCTCCATCTGGTCTAAATATATTCCTTCTATTGGAACACCAAAAGTCTGTTCAAAATCATATCTATTAATTCCCTTTGTCATTCTAAGCCCAAGGAACATAAATTCTTCCATCTGGGCTTTTCTATCAATAGGAATTGTCTCAACAATTATTTCTTCCCCTGCAATATATTTATCTATATCACTTGTATTAGTACATCGTACATTCTCAATTAAAGATGCAGCACCAAGTCCTATACCAAGATAATTTTCTCTTGTCCAGTAACCAATATTATGCTTACACTCATATCCCTTTCTGGCAAAATTAGAAGTTTCATATTGAATGTATCCTGCATCTTTTAGAATAGTCTGTGTAGTTTTATAAATCTTATACGCTTCATCCTCATCAGGAAGTTCATCAGGTTTAAGTCCCGCCTGTTGTTTTACAAGATCAAACTTATATCTGTTATAAAAAGGTGTTCCTTTTTCTATTATAAGAGTATAGGCAGAAATATGATCAGGCTTTAATCTGATAACCTTATTCAGGGAATTTACAAACTTCTGTGTATTCTGGCGTGGGATGCAGCTCATCAAATCAACATTGATATTGTCAAATCCTGCAACTCGTGCCCCCTCATAAGATTTCAAAAACTGATCAAATGTATGAATTCTTCCCAGTATTTTTAACTCTTCATCATCTGCAGATTGTAAACCAATTGATAATCTGTTTATTCCACTGTTACGGTATGTAAGAAGCTTTCGCGATGTCAATGTACCGGGATTACATTCCATTGTAATCTCTGCATTCCCGATTACATCAAAAGCTTCTAAAAGCTCTGCCATAATAGTCTGAATCCAGATTTCATTCATCCAGCTTGGGGTTCCTCCACCAATATATATAGTAGAAACCTGATACTCCTGCATATTCTCTCCATAGTAACGAATGTCGCGGATAAGTGCTTTTATATATTCTTTCTGAGTCTGTTCATCTGCATTAAAAGATAAAAAATCACAATAATCACACTTTTTCATACAAAATGGAATATGCAGATAAATTTCCAAATTTTTCTTCATTTTTTTAATCCTCGTCCAGCTTAAGAACGCTCATAAATGCTTCCTGTGGAATCTCAACATTTCCTACCTGACGCATTCTCTTCTTTCCTTCCTTCTGCTTTTCAAGAAGCTTCTTCTTTCTGCTTATATCTCCACCATAACATTTTGCCAATACATCCTTACGCATTGCCTTTACAGTTTCTCTTGCAATTACCTTACCACCAACAGCTGCCTGAATTGGAATCTCAAATAAATGTCTTGGGATTTCTTCCTTAAGACGCTCGCACATTCTACGTCCTCTCTCATAGGCGCTTTCTTTAAATACAATGAATGAAAGAGCATCAACCATCTCTTTATTGATAAGTATATCAAGCTTAACAAGGTCAGATTTCACATAGCCCTTCATCTCATAATCAAATGAAGCATAGCCTCTCGATCTTGACTTAAGTGCATCAAAGAAATCATAAATAATCTCATTAAGAGGAAGATCATAC
>JAXJVZ010000104.1:0-2691 GCA_036308285.1 Agathobacter sp.
CTGCTTCGGATAAGTCTTTTTCACGAAGAATTATGTAATCGACATCACTTTTTAATACATGTTTTATCTGTTCAATGTAATCGCCGGATACCAGGTGTCGGTTGGTTATACATATTTTTTTATACATTTTCTTATATTTTCCTTCTATACATAACCTTATTTATACATAAACATAGTCATTTAATACAGGCTGAAGTCCTTCATGGGAAATGTCATCGTACATTTCGTCAAAGCTTCTGTCATCGGAAATTTCAAACTGCTCATCACCAGCATCAGATGAATTCTCTTTTTCCTGATATTTACTCTCATGGTCTCCGATTCCTGTTGATACGCCAGCTGATACTTTAGTTGCTGCGATTTTTACTATTCCGTCTCTAAAGTGCTTTTGTTCTCGTGAAGAGACTGTGATTCCTACAAATGGGAGGAAAATTCTATATGCACAAAGAACCTGACACAGTTCTTTTTCATGAACATCCAGAGGATTTATTTTGTCATTGTTTATTATTGGTCGAAGTCTTGGGCATGAAAGAGAATACTCTGCGTGAGGATATTTTCTCTGCAGATAGTAGGCATGTAAAGCTGTAGCAAGTGCATCTTTTCTGAAATCTGAAAGTCCAAGTAAAGCTGAGAATGCTACTCCACGCATTCCACCCATAAGTGCACGCTCCTGTGCTTCAAAGCGGTATGGGAAAATTCGTTTGTGTCCCATTAAATGAAGAGTCTCATATTTATCTGAGTCATAGGTTTCCTGGAAGACAGTGACATAGTCTGCTCCACATTCATGTAAATATGCGTATTCGTCAGTGTTTACCGGATAAATTTCAAGACCGACATTTTTAAAGTATTTTGTGGCAAGCTTGCAGGCCTCTCCGATATATTTGACATCACTCATGGCACGGCTTTCACCTGTGAGCATAAGAATTTCCTCGATACCAGAATCAGAGATAATTTTCATCTCTTTTTCGATTTCTTCCATGTTAAGCTTCTTTCTGTTGATGTCGTTGTAACAGTTAAATCCACAGTAAACACAATAGTTTTCGCAATAGTTTGCTATGTAAAGTGGTGTGAAAATGTATACAGTATTGCCAAAATGCTTACTGGTTTCAAGTTTTGCTTTTTTAGCCATTTCTTCTAAGAAAGGCGCAGCTGCAGGTGAAAGCAGCGCTTTGAAATTTTCTACAGTACATCTGTCGGATGCTAAAGCCTGACGAACATCCCACTCTGTATAGGAATTGTAGTCATATTCTTCCATTTCTTTTATTACTGTGTTTCTGATTGTTGGATCAATCTGCTCCATACCTTTCATATATTCCATATGGTTGGTACGGCATTTTGGATTTTGTTCTATTTCATGCTTTCTTTTAAGTGCAGCTTCAGAAAGCTTATCTGAGTCTACAAAAAACTGATTTTCCATTTTATTTGTTTCTGACATTGTTACACCTCAAGTAATTTTCAATAATTTAGTCTCGTAGGAAGCCTGTTAAAGGATCAGATGCTTCGGCCCCTCTGCTTAAAACTCTTCCAAGTCCGGCAAGATGAGCAGCCCTTCCAGCTTCAATTGCGTTCTTAAATGCACCAGCCATAGCAGGAATATCTCTTGCTGTTGCAATTGCAGTATTAGACATAATTGCCGCAGCGCCCATTTCCATAGCTTCACAAGCCTGAGAAGGTTTTCCGATTCCAGCATCAACTATTATAGGCAAATCAATCTCATCAATTAATATTTGAATAAAATCTTTTGTAGCAAGACCTTTATTTGAGCCAATTGGAGAGGCAAGAGGCATAACAGCAGAAGCACCCGCCTTCTGAAGATCCCTTGCAGTATATAAATCCGGATACATGTATGGAAGAACAACAAAACCTTCATCTGCAAGAATCTGTGTAGCTTTAACCGTTTCAACATTATCAGGAAGCAGATACTTGCTATCCTTCATAATCTCAATCTTAACAAAATTACCACAACCAAGCTCTTTGGCCATTCTTGCAATACGAACAGCCTCCTCAGCAGTTCTTGCACCAGATGTATTTGGGAGTAATGTAACATTATCAGGAATAAAATCTAAAATATTCTCAGTATCCTTAGTATTAGTTCTTCTAACAGCAAGCGTTATAATCTCAGCCCCGGCATTCTCAACCGCAGCCTTAATAAGCTCTAAAGAATATTTTCCAGAACCAAGAATAAAACGTGATGTAAATTCCTTATCTCCTAATTTCCAAGTATCTTTTTTCATGTGTATTCCTCTTTTCTATATATCTTTTACTCAGTACCATTAATTAATTTAAAACATAAATTATTAAATTATATTGTAAAATTAAGTATCTAAACAAATTAATAATGTAGTGGCATAAATAATGTATATCTCACAAGTCTACCTTCTGGCAGTGCCCATATAGCTCTTGCAGACCGTAAAACAACATCGGCACTTAATGAGCACAGTGCCGACAGGTGCTGGGCGAATTTAGTACCGCTATGTTGTGCCCCGAGCGAAAGCGTGTCTGCAAGAGCTATATGGGCACTGCCAGAAGGTAGACTTGTGAGCCAAACAAAACAACATCAACACTTAATGAGCACAGTGCCGACAGGTCCTGCGCGAATTTAGTACCGCTATGTTGTGCCCCGAGCGAAAGCGTGTCTGCAAGAGCTATATGGGCACTGCCAGAAGGTAGACTTGTGAGCCATAACCTAAACTC
>JAXJVZ010000105.1:0-16416 GCA_036308285.1 Agathobacter sp.
AATATGGGATACTAGCTCAGTCGGTAGAGCACTTGACTTTTAATCAAGTTGTCTGGGGTTCGATTCCCCAGTGTCTCATTTTTTTAAGGAAGGTAGAGATACCTTCTTTTTTATTACAAAAATCTCCCCATAATTCAATCATAATTTACCATTCCCCCATTTAAGAAAGAAGGAAAAACGATGGCTAAATCGCCGAAACAGAAACAAAAGCTATTGTATGTGGCAAAGTTTTTTTTGGAACATACAGACGAGAATCATCCAGCGCAGACACCCCGGATATTAGAGTATCTGGAAAAGAACGATATAAAAGCAGAACGCAAAAGTATATATGATGATATTGCAACCTTATGTGATTTTGGATATGACATAGTTAAAAATCCGGGTCCACGAGGTGGCTATTTTCTGGCTGGAAGAGATTTTGAACTTGCAGAAGTTAAATTGTTAGTAGACCTTGTACAGTCATCAAAATTCATAACCACTAAAAAATCCAGAGAACTAATAAAAAAACTTGCTTCAGAGGTAAGCTTTAACGATGCAAAATCTCTTCAGAGACAGGTTGTTGTAGCAGAACGAAATAAAGCTGCAAATGAAAATATCTACTATAGCGTAGACGTAATATATGAAGCGATAGCCCAAAACAAAAAAATAAGATATCACTATTTTGAATGGGATTTGAATAAAGAAATTAAGCTTCGAAAAAACGGTGAATATTATGAGGTTAGTCCATGGCTTCTCACCTGGGCTGATGAGAATTATTATCTCGTAGCCTATGATGAAAATGCGGAAATAATAAAGCATTACCGAGTAGACAAGATGCTGCACATAGAGCTTGTTGATGAAGAACGCTCCGGCAGGGAAGTCTTTGAGAGAATCGATGTTGCCGCAATGTCTAAAAAAACCTTCGGAATGTTTGCGGGAAATGAACGTACCGTACAGCTCCTCTGTGACAAAGCCCTCACAGGAGTAATAATAGACCGTTTTGGAAAAGAAGTAGCCATAAGAAAATATGATGAAAACAACATACTTGCCAGAAGTAATATAGAAATAAGTCCACAATTCTTCGGCTGGCTCTCTGGCTTCGGCGACAAAATGTCAATCCATGGCCCGGAAGATGTGCGTAACGATTACATTAATTATATTAATACAATCCTCTCTCAGTATTCTGCAGCAAGAACGCTGGAGCATTCCTGAATAAAAACATCCACAACGTAGAGTAATTGAAGGGAGGCGGATATAAATCCTGGCGGGCTGGCAGATGCAAGGTGGCGGAGGATATAAATACATAAGTGTAGACCGTAAAGTAGCGTCAGCACTTAATGAGCACAATGTCCAACGGACCTTGCGCGAATTTAGTACTGTTACGCTACGCCCCGAGCGAGAGCGTGTCTACGATTATGTATTTATATCCTCCGCCACCTTGCATCTGCCAGCCCGCCAGGATTTATATCCGCCTCCCCGCAATTGCCACCTCTTGTTTTGGTAACTGCCCTTAAATTGAGGTTGAAAATAGCAGAGACTCTTGTTAGAATAATTTGGAATAAATGATTATTATGAGGTAGAAAAATGATAAAGCATATAATTTTATGGACTCTGAAAGAAGAGTATTCCCCAGAAGAAAAGAAGGAGATAAAAAAAGGAATCAAGGAAGGCCTTGAAGGTCTCATGGGACAAATCCCAGGCCTTATGGATATAAAAGTAAACATTGATGGACTTGAGAGCTCAAATGCAGACCTTATGTTAGACTCAACATTTAAGGATGAGTCGTCCCTTAAGGCATATGCAGTTCATCCAAAACATGTGGAAGTGGCTGATACAAAAGTAAGACCATATACTCAGGTTCGATCATGTCTTGATTTTGAAGTTGAGGAAGAAAAAAAGCAGGAGTACTGGGATATCTATGATAAAGATAAAAAAAGAACAGGCTACTGCATGAGAAGAAATGACTGGATTTTAAAGGATGATGAATATCACCTTTCAGTTCTTGGAGTAATAAGAAGACCTGATGGAAAATTCTTAATTACACAGAGAGTTATGACAAAGAGCTGGGCTCCAGGCTGGTGGGAAGTATCAGGTGGTGCTGCAATGGCCGGAGAGGATTCATTTGAGGCTGTTTGCCGTGAGGTAAAGGAAGAGGTTGGTCTCGATGTATCAAATGCTCCATGCAAGCTTGCATACACATATCACAGAGAAAATCCTGGTGAGGGAGACAACTATTTTGTAGATGTATATCGTTTTGATTTTGATTTTGATGAGTCTGATGTAAAGATTCAGGAAGAGGAAGCTTTAGGCTTTAAGATTGCAACTCTTGATGAAATTAAAGCTCTTGCAGCAGAAGGAATTTTCTTACATTACGACAGTATTAAGTCTGTATTTGAAGATTAGGAGGCAGTATGAATTTACCAAAGGATCCGGTAATGCTTCTTTCTGTGGTAAATACGCAGCTTAGGGATATTTATCCATCTCTTGAAGAATTAGCAGCAGCACATATGGTTGATGCAAGGGAGCTGCAGGAGAAGCTTGCTGTTATAAATTATGAATATAATGAGAAACGTAATCAGTTTGTATGAATGTAATGAGAAGCGTAATCAGTTTGTATGAATGTAATGAGAAACGTAATCAGTTTGTATGAGTATATATCAAACAGAGATGTTTTTGGATTTGTAAGGAGAAGTAGATGGAAGCTTTATGTGATTTTTGTGCATACAACGAGTACGACGAGGAAGATGAAGCATATTACTGTTCGGTAAACATGGACGAGGATGATATGGCGCGTTTCGTACAAAGCAGTTATAAGAACTGTCCATTTTATAAATCAGGTGATGAGTACAAGGTTGTACGACACCAGATGTAGATGTCAGCAAAGCTGACGTTCATTCCGCAGCAATAACTCAGGAGCCTTATTGGGTTTTAGCGAAGTATTTTTGAAAGCAGGGGGAATTATGAATAAAATATTATCAGTTGATGCTAAAAGATTTTATAAGCAGCTTGCTGCTTTGGTAATACCGATAGCAATTCAGAATTTTATTACATCCGCAGTTGGTTCTGCGGATGTTTTGATGCTGGGATATGTAGGCCAGTCTGCCTTATCTGCAGTTTCACTTGCAAACCAGTATCAGTTTATCCTAAGCGGCGTTTTTTTTGGAATTGCATCGGGAATTACAATGCTATGCTCACAGTATTGGGGTAAGAAGGATACAAAATCAATTCAGGCAGTGATGGGAATTGCATTTAAAATTGCATTCACGCTTTGTTTTTGTGTATCGATGGCTTGTATATTTGTACCTGATATTATGATGAAAATCTATACGGATGATGTAGAACTGATTAATCTTGGTGTCAGGTATTTAAAAATTACAGGAATATCGTATGTTCTGATGAGTGTGTCGCAGGTATATTTGAGTACTTTAAGAAGTATTGAGAGAGCAAAGATTTCGACTATAATAAGCAGTACTGCACTCGGACTGAATATTGTGCTAAATGCAGTATTTATTTTTGGGTTATTTGGAATACCTAAGCTTGGGGTTATAGGTGTTGCACTTGCTACGACTATTTCGAGAATTGTTGAGTGTGTACTTTGTCTTATTGATTTAAGCTTTAATAAGTACATTCGCTTTAATTTTGCAATTTTCTTTGGAAGGCATAAGGCGCTTTTTAAGGACTATTTAAAGTATTCAATTCCGGCACTTGGAAATGATATATCCTGGACGCTTGCTTTTTCTACATATTCAATAATCATGGGACATATGAATTCGGATATGGTTGCAGCGAGCTCTGTAGCTACGACGGTGCGTGATTTGTGTACGGTACTATGTTTTGGAATGGCAGCGGGAGGTTCTGTGCTTCTTGGAATTGAGATAGGAGAGGGCAGAATTGACGATGTAAAAAAAGATGCAAAAAGATTATGTCATATAACGCTGCTTTGTGGACTGCTTACAGGCCTTGTTATTTTGCTTTTAAGACCAGTTGTATTTTACTGTTTTACACTTACTGACAGAGCAAGTGATTACCTTAATATAATGCTTTGGATCAGCTCTTATTATGTAATAGGACAGGCTATAAATACAGTTACTATTGCCGGAATATTCAGAGCTGGAGGCGATTCAAAGTTTGGACTTATATGTGATTCAATCACCATGTGGGTAATTAGTGTGCCGCTTGGATTTATAAGTGCATTCGTGCTTAAACTTCCACCAATGTGGGTATACTTCATATTGTGTCTTGATGAATTCTGGAAAGAGCCGGTTGTTTACTTAAGATATAAAAGTTTTAAGTGGATAAAAGATATAACTCGTAAATATGAGGATAATTAAATAAGGTTTTTTGTAAAAACATAGAATAGAAAAAACTCTGGATGTATAATACTGAAGTTAATTTGTTGATTACTAAAGTGAGTTATAGGAGGAAGTTATGCCAGTAAAATACGTCTTTGTAACAGGTGGAGTTGTTTCAGGGCTTGGAAAAGGAATAACAGCAGCATCATTAGGCCGTCTTCTCAAGGCGAGAGGATATAAGGTGACAATGCAGAAATTTGATCCATATATTAATATTGATCCGGGGACAATGAACCCTATTCAGCATGGAGAGGTTTTTGTGACTGATGATGGTGCGGAGACAGACCTTGATTTAGGCCATTACGAGAGATTTATAGATGAGAGTCTTACAAAAAATTCTAATGTGACAACAGGTAAGGTTTACTGGTCAGTTCTACAGAAGGAGCGTAGAGGTGACTTTGGAGGAGGAACAGTACAGGTAATTCCTCATATAACCAATGAGATAAAAAGTCGTTTTTACAGGAATTATACTTCGGACGATATGCACATTGCAATCATCGAGGTTGGTGGAACGGTAGGAGATATAGAATCCCAGCCATTTTTAGAGGCAATAAGACAGTTCCAGCATGAGGTGGGACATGAGAATGCCATCCTGTGTCATGTTACGCTTATCCCTTATATAAAGGCGTCAGGAGAGCTTAAGACAAAGCCTACGCAGGCAAGTGTAAAAGAACTTCAGGGAATGGGAATTCAGCCGGATATTATTGTATGCCGTAGCGAGCATGAGCTTGATGACGGAATTAAAGATAAGATAGCTCTTTTCTGTAATGTCCCAAATACACATGTGCTTCAGAATCTCGATGTTGAATATCTGTATGAGGCACCACTTGCAATGGAAAAAGAGAACCTTGCAAAAGTGGCATGTGAGTGTCTCAACCTCGAATGTCCGGAACCAGATCTTACGGACTGGAAGCAGATGGTAAGCGATTTGAGACATCCTGACAAGGAGGTAAAAATCGCTCTTGTAGGAAAATATACAGCACTTCATGATGCATATATTTCAGTGGTTGAAGCATTAAAGCATGGAGGAATTCCAGAGCATGCAACAATTGATATAAAGTGGGTTGATTCAGAGCTTTTAAATGATGATAATGCTCAGGATGTTCTAGGCGATGTGAATGGAATAATAGTTCCTGGTGGCTTCGGAGACAGAGGTGTTGAGGGCATGATTTCTGCTGCAAGATATGCAAGGGAGAAATCAATTCCATATCTTGGAATATGTCTTGGAATGCAGGTGGCAATTATTGAGTTTGCAAGACATGTCGTAGGATACAGGGATGCCCACAGTATTGAGCTTGACCCAAATACAAATCATCCGGTAATTGCTCTTATGCCTGACCAGGATGGAGTTGAAGATATCGGAGGAACATTAAGATTAGGTTCCTATCCTTGTATTCTGGCAAAGGATTCCAAGGCTAAAGAGGAATATGGCAAGGAAGAGATAAATGAGAGACATCGTCATAGATACGAGGTTAATAATGACTATAGAAAGGTTCTTACAGAGAATGGAATGAGGCTGTGTGGTACATCTCCAGACGGAAGAATCGTTGAAATGATAGAGCTTCCTGAACATCCATGGTTTATTGCAACACAGGCGCATCCTGAACTAAAATCAAGACCTAACAGACCTCATCCTCTTTTCCGCGGATTTATTAAGGCTGCTACCAAGGTTGAATTATAGAAAATTTATGAAAATTAAAGATACTAATTTATATAATTAATATAATGTTTATAAAGGCACGGTTGATTTTAACCGTGCTTTTAAATATAATGGGAATAGCTGTAAAAATAGATGGAGGTACTATGGACAATAACCAGGCGCCGAATAATTATAATTATAATAACGGTAATAATAACAATAATAACAATAACAGAAATAATAACATGAATAATGGCAATAACGGTAACAATAACAATAGCAGCAATAACAACCGTAATGGCCAGAAGGTTATGGGTTTTATCCTGTTTACCTTAGTTGCATTGTTTATTTTTTCTCTTATAACCAGTCATTTTTCTGAAATGAGCTCTCAGGAGGTTACTTATTCAGAATTCTTGGCAGAACTTGATAAGGGCAATGTCAAATCAGTAGAATTTGAATCCTACCAGATTAATTATAAGCTGATTAAGAATGAGACAGTATATGATGTCACATATTATACAGGAATCGTGAATGACCCGGATCTTGTTGCGCAGCTTAAAGAGGCTAAGACTTCAGAGGGCAAGAAGATTGAGATATCTGCAGCAGTTCCGGATAATACATCAGCATGGATACTTAATATTTTAAGTTTTGTTATTCCACTTATATTTATATGGATTATATTTGGATTCCTTGCCAGAAAAGTTGGCGGTGGAATGGGAATGGGAGTTGGTAAGTCAACTGCCAGGATGTATGATATGGAGAAGTCAACTGGTGTTACATTTAAGGATGTAGCTGGTCAGGATGAGGCGAAAGAGTCGTTGCAGGAGGTTGTAGATTTCCTTCATAATCCTGCAAAGTATAAAGAGATTGGAGCTAAGCTTCCTAAAGGAGCCCTTCTTGTAGGACCTCCGGGAACTGGTAAGACTCTTCTTGCAAAGGCTGTAGCTGGTGAGGCTGGGGTTCCGTTTTTCTCACTTGCCGGTTCTGATTTCGTTGAGATGTTCGTTGGTGTTGGTGCATCAAGGGTAAGAGATTTGTTTAAGGAAGCACAGAAGAATGCACCTTGTATCATTTTCATCGATGAGATTGATGCAATTGGTAAGAGCCGTGACAGTAAGTTTGGAAGCGGTAATGATGAGAGAGAGCAGACTCTTAATCAGCTTCTTGCAGAGATGGATGGATTTGATACATCTAAGGGGCTTCTTATATTAGCCGCAACAAACAGACCAGAGGTATTGGATAAGGCTCTTCTCAGACCAGGTCGTTTTGACAGACGAATTATCGTTGATAAGCCTGATCTTAAGGGACGTCTTGAGACACTTAAGGTTCATTCAAAGAATGTTATGATGGATGAGACTGTAGATCTTGATGCACTTGCACTTGCAACTGCAGGTCTTGTTGGTTCTGATCTTGCAAACATGGTTAACGAGGCTGCAATTAATGCGGTTAAGCATAAGAGAAAATTCGTAAATCAGTCAGACCTTTTTGAAGCCTTTGAGCTTGTTGCTGTTGGTGGAAAAGAGAAAAAAGACCGTGTTATGGGAGATAAGGAGCGTAAGATTGTAGCCTACCATGAGGTTGGACATGCACTTGTATCTGCTCTTCAGAAGAACACAGAGCCAGTCCAGAAGATTACTATTGTTCCTCGTACAATGGGGGCATTAGGATATACACTTCAGACTCCGGAGGAGGAGAAGTATCTTGAGACTAAGGAAGAATTACTTGCCAAGATTACAACATATATGGCTGGTAGAGCTGCAGAGGTTGTAGTTTTCGAGTCTGCTACCAGTGGTGCTTCTAATGATATTGAGAACGCGACAAAGATTGCAAGAGCAATGGTTACAATGTTTGGTATGTCAGACCGTTTTGGTATGATGTGTCTTGCAACAGTCGAGAACCAGTATTTAGGTGGTGGTGCAGGTCTTATCTGTGGAGAGGACACTGCAGCTGAAATTGATAAAGAGGTTCTTAAGATTATCAATGACTGCTATAATGAGGCTACAAAGCTTCTTACAGAGAATAGAGAAGTTCTTGATAAGATTTCTGAGTATCTGTATGAGAAGGAGACAATTACAGGTAAGGAATTCATGAAGATGTTCAGACAGATGAAGGGATTACCTGAACCGGAGGAAGAGTCAAAGGCTGATGCACTCCAGGCTGGAATGACTTCTGGCAACAGTACAGAAGATAATTCTGATAATGTAGCTATTCAGCAGGATGATATTTTTGCAGAGTAAGATTATTTAATACCCATAGGGCATAGCCTTATGGGTATTTTTGAAGGTGAGATTTATGTTCGATATTAAGGAGGAGCTGAAAAAGCTTCCAAACCAGCCTGGAGTATATATAATGCATGATAAAAATGATACGATTATATATATTGGCAAGGCAAAGAGCCTTACTAAAAGGGTACATCAGTATTTTCAGGCGAGTCATAATGAGGGATTAAAGAAAAAACAGATGGTTGAGAATATTGACCATTTTGAATATATTGTTACGGATTCAGAACTTGAAGCTTTGGTTCTGGAGTGTAATTTAATTAAGGAACACACCCCAAAATATAATACAATGCTTAGAGATGATAAGACTTATCCCTATATTAAGGTTACAGTGGATGAGGCGTATCCAAGGGTTCTTTTTTCCAGACAGATGAAGAAGGATAAGGCGAGATATTTTGGACCATATACGAGTGCAGGGGCAGTGAAGGATACAATTGATCTGATAAATAAGCTCTATAGGATTAGAACCTGTAATCGTAAGCTGCCAAGAGATATTGGATTAGACAGACCATGTCTTAATTATCATATTCATCAGTGTGATGCCCCATGCCAGGACTATATAAGTAAAGAGGATTATGGTAAGCAGATTGCAAAAGTCATGGAATTTCTCGGTGGAAATTATGCTCCTATTCTTAAAGAATTGCAGGATAAGATGGAGAAGGCCTCAGAGGAAATGCAGTTTGAGAAGGCAATTGAATACAGAGATCTGCTATCGAGCGTAAAACTTATAGCAGAGAAGCAGAAGGTGACACATACAGATGGAGAGGATAAGGATATAATTGCACTTGCAAGTGATGATACTGATGCTGTAGTGCAGGTGTTTTTTGTGAGAAATGGCAAGCTTATCGGAAGAGACCATTTTCATGTAAGAGTGGGAACTGAGGAGAATTCTTCGGATATCTTATCAAATTTTATCAAGCAGTTTTATTCTGGAACACCTTTTATTCCTCGCGAGATTATGCTCCAGGAGAATATAGAAGATATTGGTGTGTTAGAGGAGTGGCTTTCGTCTAAAAATGGCAGGAGAGTGTACATCAGAGTTCCGCAGAAGGGTATGAAGGAGAAGCTTGTAGAACTTGCCAGGAAAAATGCCGATCTTGTTTTATCTCAGGATAAAGAGAGAATAAAGAGAGAAGAGGGAAGGACTATAGGGGCAGTCAAAGAAATTGAGAAGCTTTTGGGACTTAAGAATCTGACAAGAATGGAGGCTTTTGATATTTCAAATATTAATGGATTTGAGACAGTAGGTTCGATGGTTGTTTATGAAAAGGGGAAGCCGAAGAGAAGTGATTATCGCAAGTTTAAGCTAAGAACAGTTTCTGGACCGGATGATTATGGTTCAATGCATGAAGTTCTTACCCGCCGTTTTCTTCACGGAATGGAGGAGAAGGAGGAACTGAAAGAAAAGGCTTTACCAGAGAGTATGGGAAGTTTTACACGTTTCCCAGACGTTATTATGATGGACGGAGGAAAGGGTCAGGTAAATATCTGCCTTCAGGTTCTCGAAGAGCTGGGGCTTAATATTCCGGTTTGTGGAATGGTAAAGGATGACTTCCATAGAACAAGAGGTTTGTACTATAATAATGAGGAGATACCTATAGACAGACATGGTGAAGGGTTTAAGCTTATCACCAGAATACAGGATGAAGCACATCGATTTGCAATAGAGTATCACAGGTCATTGAGGTCAAAGACCCAGGTTAAATCTGTATTAGATGATATTGCAGGAATTGGTCCGGCAAGAAGAAAAGCTCTTATGCGAAGGTATCAGTCTCTTGATAAGATTAGAGAGGCTTCGGTGGAAGACCTTGCTATGACCGAATCCATGAGCAGGGAGGCTGCACAGGCTGTGTATGATTTTTTTCACTAAGAAATTCTCAATAATTAATTGTTGGGAGAAAAACACCATGACAATGGTTGAATTTATTAAAGGATTAATTATTTAGCATGTTATATCAGATTATAGATGGAACTGTATCTCTTGGTGGAGAGACAGTTCTATCGCATTTTAATTTTGAAATAAAGCAGAATGATAAGATTGCCCTTGTTGGAAGAAATGGCTCTGGTAAGACTACATTGCTCAGACTTATCAGTAATCAACTGGAACCGGACAGAGATGATAAGCGCCTGCAGCAGGCAATTAATATGTCCAGAAAGACCAGCATTGGGTATTTAGAGCAGGTAAATACTACTGATGATGAGATGACGGTAGAACAGCTTATTCTGGAGTCATGTCCTGTGAATGATGCGTATTCAAAAGAGCGGTATTTGTATGAGATGGAGTATGACAGGCTTTTTACAGGATTTGGATTGTCGAAGGAGGATAAAACAAAGTCCTTATCTCAGTTTTCAGGGGGAGAGCTTACGAAGATTCATCTGATAAAGCTTTTACTTGAGAAGCCAGATATACTTTTGTTAGATGAGCCAACTAATCATCTTGATATGGCAACAGTAGAATGGCTCGAGGATTATCTGATAAATTACGACGGTGCTCTTGTGATAGTGTCTCATGACAGGTTTTTCTTAGACAGAGTTGTTGATATAGTTTATGAAGTGGCGGATAGAAAACTTAAGAGATATGTTGGAAATTATTCGCAGTATAAGGCTTTAAAGCGCAAGGAATACCAATTACAGGCTAAGGCTTATAAAAGGCAGCAGGATGAATTGAAGCGCTTGAATGAGCTGATTACGCGTTTTAAGAACAAGCCAGGCAAGGCGGCTTTTGCAAGGTCAAGAAAATCTATAATAGAAAGAACTGAGCTTATTGAAAAGCCTGCGGAAGATGAGGCACATATATTTATGGGTGAAATTCTTCCCAGGATTCCAGGCTCAAAATGGGTTTATGAGGCCCAGAAGCTTAAAATTGGCTATGAGGATAATGTTTTATTTGAGCTTTCCATGAGAATTCGCCGTGGCCAGAAGATAGGAATAATTGGCGAAAATGGAGTAGGAAAGAGTACTCTTGTAAAGACAGTTGCGGGAATAATAGAAGCTCTTGCTGGTAAAGGAAATTTGGGAAATAATATTCTTATGGGGTATTTTGACCAGAGCTCTGCCCAGCTAGCTTCTGAAAAATCAGTTTATGAACATTTTCGTGAGCTGTTTCCGGTGCTGACGGACAAGGAAGTAAGACAGACACTTGCATCTTATCTTTTTAAGGGAAAGGATTGCTCGAAGAAGGTGTCGGATTTATCTGGTGGAGAGAAGTCTAGACTTCTTTTGGCAGAATTAATTGTAAGTGGACCTAATTTTATGGTGCTTGATGAACCGACAAATCATATGGATATTCCAGCTAAGGAAACCCTTGAATCTGCTTTTAAGGCATATAAAGGAACGCTGCTTTTTGTGTCTCATGACAGATATTTTGTGTCTCAGGTGGCTGAGAGTCTGCTTGTAATCACCAGGGATAATGTCATGTATTATCCGTTCGGATATGAGCATTATCTTAAAAGAAATGATGTATCAGAGGGTGAGAACCTGGCTGCAATGATAGAGGCTAAGGATCTTGCCATGATCGAGGATTTAAAGGCTGTGCCAAAGCCAAGACATATTCAGGCAAGGGAGCTAAGCGCTGATGAAGCATATGCGGATTGGAAGCTTAGACTTGCGGAAGAGCCACTTGAAAGGGCAAAGCTTGAAGTTGAGAGACTTTATTATGACTGGTGGGAGTATTTTGGTAATCCGGCAATTGAGGCGGCGTTTGATGAATGGACAGAAAAATGTCTTGAATGGTATGATATATATTTGTCAACAATGAAGCTGGAGAATTACTGAACAGTAGATGAATAGAATAATAGTAACGTGAGGTGGAAAAATGTGGTTATGTGAGTATTTCGTATATTTCATTATTTTTGGAGTGATGGGATGGATATACGAAAGCATATTTTGTACCATAAAAGCTAAGAAATGGGAAAACAGGGGATTTTTATATGGTCCAATCTGTCCCATATATGGAGCTGGTGGAGCGGCTATTACAGGTGTATTTGATATACTCGGGAAAAATGGAATAGAGTCAAGCTGGTGGCTGGTATTTGTGGTAGGAATGTTTGGGAGTATGGTATTGGAATATTCCACATCATGGGTATTAGAGAAATTATTTAATGCTTACTGGTGGGATTACAGTGATATGCCACTTAATGTAAAGGGGAGAATCTGTATTCCATTTTCAGTATGTTTTGGTCTTGCGGGACTATTGGTAGTGTTTGCGATAGCGCCATTTACAAAAGAAATGACAAGCTGGATGAATCCGATTGTATATGAGCTTTTTGCACTGATTTTTATGGCCATCATTGCAATTGATACAACACTTACAGTTACAGCTCTTACTGATTTCAGTAACAATGTGGTAAGAATGCAGGATTCCCTGAACGAATATATGGAACAGTTTGTAAATGCAGTGGCTGAGAAGACGATAGAGACAAAGGAAGCAGCAGAGGGGCTTTTTGAGGCAAAGACAGCAAAAAAATCCCAGAAAGAGCTGGATGACGTCAGATTTAAGGTTGGCAGGGAAAAAATTGATGCAATTCTTGGTTCAATGGGTAATGGAAGAAGGGCTGCACTTAACCGAGTTAAAGGATTTAGAAATCCAAGACTTGAGAAGAAGCATATGGATGCAGTTAATCTTCATATGAGACAGAGAATGATAGAAATAAGAAATGCCAGAAAGAATAGCCTAAACAATAAAAAAACAAAAAATATGGCAAAGAAAAAATAAAACTAATAAAATAATGCTTGACTTTGACCAGGACTCCATGATATTATAACTTCGGTTCGTTGGTCAAGCGGTTAAGACGCCGCCCTCTCACGGCGGAAACACGGGTTCGATTCCCGTACGGACTGTTTTTATTAACCACTTTCATATGAAAGTGGTTTTTTTACTTTATATGAAAGTATTAGTCGGATTGAAGGGCTTGGCAGAAGAAAAGGTCGGAAACAATTCGCATTTAAAAAGTAGGAGATTAAAATGTGCAGATATAGAAAATGGGTTGCCTGCTGGGGTAATGGAATATCAATTACAGAGCAGAAGGAAGCGATGTATGCAAAGGATATTACCTTAAGATATCCGATTAAAATGTGTTTTTCAGGGGATGCATTACGTTTGCATTTTAACAATTATACGGGAACTGAGGCTGTTACCCTGAGCAAAGTTTTTGTTGGGAAAAACCAGGTATTCTTTGGTGGAAAAAGGGAATGTGTCATGGAACCTGGCAAGAGTATTGTAAGTGATGAGATTAGTATCAGTGTAAATGCCGGAGATACGCTTGATATTGATATTTATCTGGGAGAATTTACTCAGATGAATGCTGGAGTGCTGATAACAGGACCGCTTTCAAAGGGCTCATATTCTTATGGTGATTTTGCAGGAAAAAAGGTGCTTGATGCCGATAAGACCAGGAATACTAACTGGTTTTATTTTCTTGATACTATAGATATTCATACAGAGGAACAAAATCATGCCATAATATGCTATGGAGATTCTATTACAGCACAGTCCTGGCCTGATTATCTTTCCATAAGGGCATGGGAGGAAGGTTATAGGGATATTTCTATAATCAGGAGAGCTGTAAGTGGAACAAGAATTTTAAGACAGTATGACTGTATAACATACGCAGCATATGGTCTTAAGGGTTCAACTCGTTTTCCAATCGAGGCTGATACTGCAGGGGCGACAGATGTTATTATTCAGCATGGAATCAACGATATCATTCATCCTGTCGGAGTTGAGGTAAATCAGTTTAGACCATGGAGTGATATGCCGACAGCACAGGATTTGATTGATGGAGTAAAAGATATCTATATTAGAAAAGCCAGAGAGTTAGGACTTAAAGTATGGTCGGGGACACTTCTTCCAATTTATGGATGGAGAACTTATGCAAAGTTCAGGGATGATGTCAGAAACGAATATAATAACTGGTTAAGAGAATATAAGGAATTTGAAGGATGTATAGACTTTGATAAAGCGGTAAGAGACCAGAAGAAACCAGAAGCTTTTAAGTTTGGCTTTGACAGCGGAGATCATCTTCATCCAAGTGAAGAGGCATATGAAGCTATGGCATATGCAGTACCACTTGGAAGTAATAATCTTGGCACAAAGCAGGAATAGATTGTTTAAGTGTTTGACTTGTGTAAATTAAGTGTTAAAATATTGTATATGAAAGGTCAGGGGGGATAATTTGAGTAAAAAGATAATTACAATAAGCAGAGAGTTCGGTAGTGGAGGGCGATACATAGGTCAGTTACTGGCAGATGAGTTAGGATATAAATATTACGACAAAAAGCTTATAGAGAAAGTAGCAGAAGAGACTGGTTTTGCTGAGACATACATCGAGAAAAGAGGGGAATACGCAAACGGAAACAGTATTCTGTCTTATATTTTTTCTGGCAGAACAAATACGGGAATGTCAGTAGATGATTATGTGTTTAATGCGCAGAAGAAAATTATCAAAGAGATTGCTGAAGGTGAGCCTTGTGTAATTGTAGGACGCTGTGCTGATTTTATTTTAAGAGACAGGGATGATGTGCTTGATGTCTTTATTATGGGTAATATGCCGGAAAAGATACAAAGAGTAGTCAAATATTATGATGTAGACCAGATTCAGGCTGAGAAGATGATAAAGGACATGGACAAAAAGAGGTCTGTAAATTATCAGTATTGTACGGAAAGAAAATGGGCAATGTGCAGAAATTATGATTTGTGTCTTAATAGCAGTCTGATTGGATATGAGGGCTGTGTTGCTATGATAAAGAAGTTCATGTAAAAGTGTATAAAAAAAGACAGCCTTTCGATCTGCTGTCTTTTTAGGAGAAGGTATTTTACTATGGGGATAGTAAAAATATATAATGTATTGGGGGGTTTTTACAAGAATTATAATAGCACCTTGTGCAAATAAAGTGTGCACAAACATCATAAAATATTACAGAAAAAATTGTTACTTTTAGACAAAGTAATTAGGGGAACAATATAGATAGATGATAAAAAGAAAGTACATAAGAACAAAACAGCTTGAGCCCGGAATGGTAATTGCCCAGGTCGTTGTTGACAGAATGGGACGAAATTTTGTCGACAGTGGTACAGTTTTGGATGCGTATACTATACAATCCCTTGCAAAACTTGGAATTATGGCAGTATATGTCGAGGATGGAGAATTTGAGCCGGATAATCCGGACAGAATATTGTCAGATGATGCAAAGGAAAAGGTCGAGGAGTTAAGAACGGAGGATCGTTCAAAGGTAACGCTTTCTGATAGTGTAAGAAAAAGAGTTTCAGAGGGAATTCAGTTTATATATAGTAATGCAAATTCAGACGAGATGGCCACAGCTACAGACAGTATAGCCAGTGATTTGATGGCTGCAATTACTGATAATGATGCAATAGCTATTGATATCAGTACATTAAAAACAAGTGATGAATATACTTTCAAGCACAGCGTGGATGTAGCAACTATATCAATGGTTCTGGCAAAGCAGCAGGGGCTTTCGAAAAAGGAAATATATGAAATTGGTGTTGCGGGACTCCTTCATGATGTTGGAAAGACAAAGATTCCGCCAGAGATACTTAATAAGCCGGGACGACTCACAGACGATGAGTTTGAGGTTATGAAAAATCATTCGGCCTATGGGTATAATATGATAAAGAACCGACCAGAATTTAATAATGCAATCTGTCTTGGTGTGTTACAGCATCATGAAAAGATTAATGGTAATGGATATCCGTTAGGATTTGAAAGTAATAAAATATGTCCATATGCAAAGATTCTTACAGTGGCAGATATTTATGATGCACTTGTTACAGAACGTCCGTACAAGGCTGCATATACACAGCGCGATGCTGTAGAGATGATTATGTCAATGACAAATGAACTCGATATGACAGCTATGAGGAGCTTCCTGGAGAGCATGATTTTATATCCTGTTGATTCAATTGTAAGCTTAAGTAATGGAGAAAAGGCGCGAGTAGTAAAAAATAATCCTCATTATATCCTTAGACCAACAGTCGTTGGGGTTGAGACTGGAAATGTTTACGACCTTGGAAATGACTTAAAGTGTGCAAGTATAATAATTTTATAGAAAGTAAAAATCCTCAGCGAAAGCTGAGGATTTTTAAATACGGGCAACAGGACTTGAACCTGCACGGTCTCCCACTAGAACCTAAATCTAGCGCGTCTGC
>JAXJVZ010000106.1:0-2316 GCA_036308285.1 Agathobacter sp.
AAGTACATAAAGAAATGTATAACGTGAAGTACATAAAGAAATGTATAACGTGAAGTACATAAAGAAATGTATAACGTGAAGTACATAAAGAAATGTATAACGTGAAGTATATAGAGAATGTATAATGCAAAGAGCATAAAGAAATGTATAACACTCATGAAAGGGGATAATGATATGGCAAATTATAAATTTGAGACATTACAGTTACACGTAGGACAGGAGAATCCAGATCCGGCATCTGATGCAAGAGCAGTACCAATTTATGCAACAACAAGTTACGTATTCCATGACTGCCAGCATGCAGCAGACAGATTTGGACTTGCTGATGCAGGTAACATTTATGGAAGACTTACAAACAGTACACAGGGAGTATTTGAAGACAGAATTGCAGCATTAGAGGGTGGAGTTGCAGGACTTGCAGTTGCTTCAGGAGCTGCAGCAATTACATATACAATTCAGGCACTTGCATCAGCAGGCGAGCACATCGTAGCGCAGAAGACAATCTATGGTGGAACAAGCAATCTCTTAGCACATACACTTAAGCTCTATGGAATAGAGTCGACTTTCGTAGATGCGCATGACCTTGCAGCAATTGAGGCAGCAATCCAGCCAAATACAAAGGCTGTATATATTGAGACACTTGGAAATCCAAACAGTGACATTCCAGATATCGATGCAATTGCAGAACTTGCACATAAGCATAACCTTCCACTTGTAATTGATAATACATTTGGAACACCATACCTCATTCGTCCAATCGAGCATGGTGCTGATATCGTAGTTCACTCAGCAACAAAATTCATCGGTGGACATGGAACAACACTCGGTGGAGTAATAGTAGATGGAGGAACCTTTGACTGGGCAGCAAGTGGAAGATACCCATGGATTTCAGAACCAAACCCAAGCTACCACGGAGTAAAATTCACAGAAGCAGCAGGAAAAGCAGCATTTGCTACATATATAAGAGCAATCCTCTTAAGAGATACAGGAGCAACAATTTCACCATTTGCAGCATTTTTACTCCTTCAGGGAACAGAGACATTAAGCCTTCGTCTTGAAAGACATGCGGAGAACACTAAGAAGGTAATTGAATTTTTACAGAAACATCCATTAGTAGAGAAAGTAAATCATCCAAGCCTTCCAGATCATCCAGACCATGCATTATACGAGAAGTACTTCCCTAACGGAGGCGCATCAATCTTTACTTTCCAAATCAAGGGAGGAAGAGAAGAGGCCTTCAAGTTCATCGATAACTTAGAGATTTTCTCATTACTTGCAAATGTAGCTGATGTAAAGAGTCTTGTAATTCATCCTGCATCAACAACACATAGCCAGCTCACAGACGAAGAGTTAACTGATGTAGGAATCTACCAGAACACAATCAGACTTTCAATCGGAACAGAGCATATCGATGATATAATTGCAGACCTTGAGAAGGGATTTGCAGCACTGAATTAAATATTCAACGATTTTGAAAAATGCCCATGCCAGATATATTATTTGGCATGGGCATTTTTGCTAAAGTGGGGACGGGGAAAGTGGGGACGGGGCTTTTGGCCTAAGTCAAGCGTATATCAAAATCAGTACGAATGCTCTGCATCGGTCTTGCTATGCTGCGCTGTTCCCATAGCATGATGAGGTGGTGAATAAATTGAAGATAGCTTCAAAGGAAACATCCCAATATTTATAATATTGTGCCAGGTTCCAGCTGGTACAAAAAGGACATCTCCTACAGACATCCTCTTACGCATATTCATATTTCTAGAAGTATTGCCCATCTCAACCATAGCCATTCCCTGTTCAATTCGAATCATCTGATCAGTGTCTTTATGAATTTCAGGTCCGATGTCACTGTAGATAGGAATACTCATAAGAGTCATCTGAAGATAATCGCCAGTCCAAAGAGCGTTTCGGTAATCATTATTATTTCTTGCCAGATCAGAAACATTAAGAGTTACTGGCGTATTTCCATAATCCATATTCTAATTCCTTTTTTATTAGTATTATATGTTTCTTAATTTGCTAATTTTACTATTTTTTTGAGCTGTAAATTGTAGTATCATATACATAACAAAAACGCGAAACAAAAATAGAAAGGCTGGTATATATTATGAGCGGAAGAAAGTTATATAAGAGTAAAACAGATCAGAAGATTTGTGGTGTATGTGGAGGAATCGCAGAATACTTCGACACTGATCCAACAGTAATCAGACTTGCATGGGTTTTATTTACATTATTAGGAGGAAGCGGAATTGTTGCATATATTATTGCAGCAATAATAATGTCAGATGACCCAGGATACTATGATGTAAACTA
>JAXJVZ010000107.1:0-5362 GCA_036308285.1 Agathobacter sp.
CCAGAAAGAAAACTGGGCTTGCTTTGTATACCCTAAAGAAGTATATTAAAACCACAAGTCAATGTTTGATACTTTATCAGGACATCGTTGGTGAACTCTACACCGTTATTTCCGAAGGTAAATTTACGCAATCCTTAAAGCTGGTTATGGTTGAAAATAATATACTATTGTGATAAAATTTTTTCAGCAAAAAGGGAGTAGTTGCATGCGATGCATGTTCTAGTTTTCGTCAGCACGTCCTTTGGGACCGGAGGCTAGGTAACAGTTGTTAAACAAGACTTTTTGTGTACAGTTATTGTGCACAAAAGGTCTTTTTCTTTTGTGCGAATATGAATCAGGAGGGAAAACATGAGAGAAGTTTATCAACAAACGAAACAGGAACTATTTGAACAGTATGGTAGTGCCACAGGACATACAGAAGAAAATGCGAAAGAGTTATTGAAGAAATATGGAGAGAATGCTTTAGAAGAAAAAGGTAAAAAAAGCGTTTTCAGAGTATTTATGGAACAGTTTGCAGATTTTTTAGTTATTATTTTGATTGTCGCAGCTATTATTTCTATGCTTTCAGGAAACGTGGAAAGTACAATCGTTATTTTTGCAGTAATTATTTTGAATGCTGTATTAGGAACCGTTCAATATGAAAAAGCTGAGAAATCTTTAGATTCCTTAAAAGAGTTATCGGCGCCAAAAGCAAAAGTGCTAAGAGATGGTGTAAGAAAGGAGGTTGCATCTAAAGAAATTGTTCCTGGGGATGTGCTGCTTTTGGAAGCAGGGGATATGATTGTTGCAGACGGACGAATAATTGAGAACTTTTCCTTGCAGGTAAATGAAAGCTCGTTAACTGGAGAGTCAACAAATGTTGATAAAAAAGATGAAGAAATAGAAAATGAAGTAGCATTAGGCGACAGATGCAATATGGTATTTTCGGGAAGCTTAGTTACTTACGGTAGAGCAAATGTGTTGGTTACTTCTACAGGTATGAACACTGAAATGGGTAAGATTGCAACTCTTATGAACGATACCAAGGATAAGAAAACACCATTGCAGGTAAGCTTGGATGATTTTAGTAAGAAGCTTGCTATCGCGATAATGATTATCAGCGTTATCGTATTTGGACTTAGAATATGGCAACAGGAACCGATACTGGATTCTTTAATGTTTGCTGTTGCATTAGCTGTTGCCGCAATCCCGGAAGCGCTTAGTTCGATTGTTACTATTGTTCAGGCAATGGGAACAAGAAAGATGGCTTCTGATAATGCAATTATCAAAGATTTAAAAGCTGTTGAAAGCTTAGGATGTGTATCTGTTATTTGTTCTGATAAGACCGGTACATTAACGCAGAATAAAATGACAGTAAAAGATATATATATAGATGATAAATGCATGTTACCGGAACAACTGGATTTGAAATCCAGTCTTCATAGATACCTTTTATATATTGCTATCCTGAATAATGATTCTACAATCAATGATGGAAAAGATATTGGAGATCCAACAGAAACCTGTTTACTTAACATGGCAAGAAAAGCAGGTCTCAGTAAAGCAGGTGTAACTGAAGAAGATATCAGAAGTATGATGCCTCGTATAGAAGAAATCCCATTTGATTCGGACAGAAAGCTTATGAGTACGAAGTATCGTGTTCATGGAATACCTACAGTGTTTACGAAAGGGGCAGTAGATGTTTTATTAGACAGAATAGAGAATATAGTTACGAGTGAAGGCATTAGACCTATTACAGAAGAAGACAAAGAAAAAATAGTAAAGCAGAATCAGATTTTTTCAGAGAATGGTTTACGAGTATTAGCATTTGCGTATAGAGAATGTGGAGAAAATGACACATTGTGTATAGAAAATGAATATGGATATACCTTTACAGGTTTGGTTTCTATGGTTGACCCACCAAGAGAAGAATCAATAGAAGCGGTAGCGAATGCTATTAGTGCAGGGATTAAGCCAGTTATGATTACAGGTGATCATAAGGTTACTGCAACAGCAATTGCGAAACAGATTGGCATTTTTCATGATGGAGACATGTCTGTTACAGGACAGGAATTGGATAAAATGACAGATGATGAGTTGGATCAGGTCCTTGAGGATATTTCGGTATATGCCAGAGTATCACCTGAAAATAAGATTCGTATAGTAAATGCATGGCAGAGAAAAGGTCATATTGTTGCGATGACAGGTGATGGTGTAAATGATGCACCTGCATTGAAAAAAGCAGATATTGGTGTTGCAATGGGAATTACCGGTACAGAAGTTTCAAAAGATGCTTCTGCAATGATCTTAGCAGATGATAATTTTGCAACAATTATTAAAGCTGTTTTGAATGGAAGAAATGTTTATAGAAATATTATGAATGCGATTCAATTTTTGCTATCAGGAAATATGGCGGCAATTTTAGTAGCTCTATTTTGTTCCATTATGGCATTAGATACGCCTTTTGAGCCGGTACATCTTTTATTCATTAATTTGCTTACTGACTCGCTACCAGCTTTAGCAATTGGCATGGAACCATCTGATAAACAATTACTTAAGAATAAACCCAGAAATCCGAAGGCGGGAATGCTTACAAAAAGTTTTTCGTTACACCTTTTGGGATATGGACTGCTAATTGCTATTGCAACTCAGGCTGCATATTACTTGGGATTAGAAGTTAGTCCTATGACAGCCAGCACAATGGCATTTGCTACTTTGACATTGGCAAGATTATTCCATGGATTTACCTGTAGAAGCGAATTCTCCATTTTTAAGATTAAGCTGACCAGCAATATGTGGAGTGTAGCGGCATTCTGTACAGGAGTTTTATTATTAGGAGTTGTTTTATTTGCACCATTCATGCACGACTTATTTATGGTTGAAGCATTATCAATGGTTCAGATGGGATGGATTATATTGTTGGCATTTATTCCAACAGCGTGTATTCAATTTACCAGAGTGGTAAAAGAACAACTGAATAAAAAGGTATTTGAATACCGGTAGGAAGGAGTGAGTAGAGTGCGAGCAAAAAGAAATAATATATTTTGTATACTAATTACCTTGTTAGTTTTTATTTTTGGAATGTATTTTGAAGATATCAAAGTAGATTCTATTTTTGCGAGCACACCTACTGAAACGACAAATATCTATGTTTCAGATATCAGCCCTGTTATTACAGATACACTAGTGTGTACAGCAGAGATGCTTGGTGTTCGTGGAAACATGGTCACAGGGCAATATACAATTCGATTTGCTAATCAAAAAAGGGATACCAGGGTATCTCTTGAGTTTCTATGTCAAAATATCTTTTCCTTAAATCAAGGGGAATCTTATGGAAGTTTTGAAGAGGTTCAATCTATTTCCAGGAGCCAGGATGAATTTGTCGTAAAATATATCCACAAATTCGATGGAAAAAAACGAATCTAATAAAACACTGGAAATACAAACATGATTAAAATGGAAAGGATATAATAATTAATGAGTTTTACATATGCTATGGGCCTGCTTGGTGGTTTGGCCTTATTTCTGTATGGAATGCAGATGATGAGTACAGGGCTTGAAGTTGCAGCTGGTAACAAGATGAAAGTAATCCTGGAAAAGCTGACTGCAAATAGATTTGTAGGAGTACTAGTGGGAGCAGTAATTACAGCGATTATTCAGTCTTCGTCTGCGACTACGGTTATGGTGGTTGGATTTGTAAATTCAGGAATGATGACTTTGAATCAGGCTATTTGGATTATTATGGGTGCGAATATAGGAACAACTATTACAGGACAATTGATTGCACTTGATGTTGGCGAAATAGCACCCCTTATTGCCTTTTTAGGTGTAGTAGGAATTGTATTTATTAAGAATGAAAAAATAAAACAGGTAGGGGTAATCCTGGCAGGGTTAGGTGTTCTTTTTATTGGAATGGATATAATGGGGACGTCAATGAAGCCTTTAGCAGATTCAGAAAGCTTTATAAGCATTCTCACAAAATTTGAGAATCCATTGTTAGGTATTGCTGCAGGAGCAATCTTTACAGCTCTAATTCAATCTTCCTCAGCGTCTGTAGGAATTTTACAAACCCTTGCGGGAAGTGGAGTGATTAGTTTAAAGAGTGCAGCATTTGTATTGTTTGGTCAAAATATTGGTACTTGTATTACTGCCTTTCTGGCTTCTGTGGGAACGAGCAGGAATGCCAAAAGAACCACATTAATTCATATAATGTTCAATGTGTTTGGTACAGTGGTTTTTACAATTTTATGCCTTGCGACTCCAATTATTATGATGGTTGAAGAATGGACACCGGGAAATGCTTCGGCTCAGATTGCTAATTTGCATACCATGTTTAATGTTGTAACAACACTTTTGTTGTTGCCAGTTGGAACGTTATTAGGAAAGCTTGCTACAGCTATTTTGAAGGATAAGAGAGAAGAACCAGAAGGAATGCATGTTAAGTATTTATTGGATATCAAACATATCAATACAGAAAAATTAGGAGTTTCTGTTATTCGCATGGAAGGTATTAAAAGAGAACTTATGCGAATGATGGATATGACAAAAGAAAATGTGAGCGAAGCTTTTGATACGGTTACAGAAAGAAGTAAAGAAAAGTATGCATTGGTGGAACAGCGAGAAGAATATGTAGATTTCTTAAATAAAGAAATATCAAAATACATTACATCAGCTGTTTCTAATGAAACAACCAAGGCAGGTAGTCAAATTTTTAATTCTCTATTTTCTATTACTAGTAATGTAGAAAGAATCAGTGATCATGCAATCAATATAGCTGGATATTCAAAGATGATTACAGATAAAAGTATTATTTTTTCTGAGGATGCAAATAGTGAATTGATAGAAATGAAGAGCGTTTGTATGAAATTATTTATGACGCTATTAGAGAAACCTGTAGATGTTGTTAAATGGCATGAAAAAATAGCCTGTATGGAACAGAAGATTGATGATATGACGGCTCATTTTAGAGATAATATGTATGCAAGAATTCGGATTGGCAAGTGTTCAGATGAAGGTAGTATTTTATTTTCAGAGATATTAACAGACTTTGAACGTATTGGTGATCATGCGTTAAACATTGCAAATGATATGTTAAATATGGAAATTTCTGGTAAATAAGAGAATCTATTATGAGCTTATAAATACAGTCTGCTAATAGATAAATTAGATGTAGAAAACATAGAAATAGGGGCATTCTAAAAAAGAAATAAAATGAAAACAATAAATTGTAATTAAAATTTAATGATAAATTATCAATTATTAAAGCTAGCGTAAAATTTTATTCGGATACAATTAAAAGAGAACACCACTTTGTGATAAAGTATTAGGTGACCAAACCAAAATACAAAAGCAAAGGAAGGTGTTCTCTATGTTTAAAAGTATA
>JAXJVZ010000108.1:0-1950 GCA_036308285.1 Agathobacter sp.
GATCATCAACTTTCCTTATTTCAGATGGCGTAATGCCTTCTAATGAAGGAAGAGGATATGTGCTTAGAAGTATTATCCGTCGTGCTGCGAGACATGGTAAAATGCTTGGTATTGAAGGAACATTCCTTGCACAGATTTCACAGGTAGTAATTGATGAGTCTAAGGATGGATATTCAGAACTTGAGGAGAAGAAGGACTTTATTCTTAAGGTTCTTACCCAGGAAGAGGAGAAGTTTGCAAAGACTATTGATCAGGGTCTTTCAATTCTTTCTGATATGCAGGAAAAGATGCAGTCTGAAGGAAAGAAGGTTCTTTCAGGAGAGGATGCATTTAAGTTATATGATACATATGGATTCCCTATTGATTTAACAGCAGAGATTCTTGAGGAAAAGGGATTTTCATATGATGAAGAAGGCTTCAAGGCATGCATGGAGAAGCAGAGACAGACTGCAAGAAGTGCTCGTAAAGAGACAAATTATATGGGAGCTGATGCAGATGTATATAATCAGATAGAGTCTGAGATGACAACAGAATTTGTTGGATATGATAAGCTTACAGACGAGTCTGAGGTTGCTTACCTTACAACAGATGCCGAGGTCGTAGAGGCTTTAAGTGATGGAGATAAGGGATCAATAATCGTACCTGTTACACCATTTTATGCAACAATGGGTGGACAACAGGGAGACAAGGGTATCATAACTTCTGAGAGTGGTACATTTGTGGTTGAGGATACACTTAAGGTTGTAGGTAACAGATATGCTCATGTTGGATATGTATCCGAAGGTATGATTAGAAATGGGCAGAAGATTACTTTGTCTGTAGATGCAAAACTTCGTAATAAGACATGCCGTAACCATTCAGCAACTCACCTGATGCAGAAGGCACTTCGTGAAGTTCTTGGAACACACGTAGAACAGGCTGGTTCTTTCCAGGACGGAGAGAGAACAAGATTTGACTTTTCTCATTTCTCAGCAATGACAGCTGAAGAAATCAAAAAGGTTGAAGATATTGTTAATGAGAAAATTGCTGAAGGAATTCCGGTTGTAACAGATGTAATGACTGTTGATGAAGCTAAAAAGACTGGTGCTATGGCTTTATTCGGAGAGAAATACGGAGAGACAGTAAGAGTAGTTTCAATGGGTGATTTCTCTAAGGAATTCTGTGGTGGTACACATGTTAAGAATACAGCTGATATTGCAGCATTCAAGATTCTTTCAGAGAGCGGTGTTGCTGCAGGTGTAAGAAGAATCGAAGCACTTACAGGTGATAATGTATTAAATTACTATGCTAATATAGAGAATGAGTTAAATGAGGCGGCTAAGATTGTTAAGTCTACACCAGCTAATCTTGTTGAAAGACTTGAGCATCTTATGGCAGAGCTTAAAGCTCTTTCCAGTGAGAATGAGTCATTAAAGAGTAAGGCCGCTAAGGATGCACTCGGAGATGTAATGGATCAGGTTACTGAGGTTAATGGTGTTAAACTTCTTGCAACCAGTGTTGACGGAGTTGATATGAATGGTCTTAGAGAACTTGGAGACCAGCTTAAGGAGAAGCTTGGAGAAGGTGTGGTTATACTTGCATCATCGAATGAAGGCAAAGTTAATCTCATTGCCATGGCAACAGACGAGGCCCAGAAAGCAGGGGCACATGCAGGAAATCTTATCAAAGCAATTGCTTCAAAAGTAGGTGGCGGCGGCGGTGGACGTCCAAACATGGCGCAGGCCGGAGGAAAGAATCCAGCTGGTATTCCTGATGCATTAGCAGAGGCAAAAATTGCTCTTGAGGGAATGATAAAATAAAAAACAGGAAAATTATTCAAAACCTGTTGACAAATTGTGATGTTTTGCTATAATTATTTCTAGTGCAATTAAGAATTACCTTACAGTTGATGCACAATACACAACTGGAGGGAGGTTAGGTGTAAGCTATGTCAAGTGTAATCGTAAAAGA
>JAXJVZ010000109.1:0-5514 GCA_036308285.1 Agathobacter sp.
AAAAGTGTGTGTTATATTGTAAAAGCTTAAAGAAGCTTCCTCAAATGGTTGAAGAGGCAAGAAAATATGAATTTGCTCCTTATGAAACGAAGGGCGGAAAGATTGAAGATATAATTCTTAATTATATATCAATATTTGAAAAGCCTGATAAGGGAGGAAAATAATGAGAACAGAAAGAAATTATTTTCAGGTTTTATATAACATTATTACAATTGGTGTGGCAGGACTTGTTGCTCTGCTTATTTGTAACAGCATACTGGTCGAACATGATAACGGACGAGCAGTATTTTTAGTTTTTTTGTTTGGTGAGATATTTGTTCTTACAAATGCAGCAGGACATTTTTATGATGTAACACTATTTGTATACCTTGACAGACATTTAAAACTGCTTACTAAATCTTTTATTGTAGCTTCAGTATCTATGGAAGTGTATATGCTGGTGATGTTGCAGTCAAAGAATTTGTTTGTTTTTTCCATTGTTTTTATTATAATTGGATATATTTTTACAATAATCGGACTTGTCCCGGGAATTTGGCTTCAGCAGATGACACGAGGAAGAAATGCAGCCAGAACTGCCTTTGTTGGGACTTTTAATGAGTTTAGAAAAGCAAATTATTATATAAATAAAAATAGTGTCAGAATTAATCAGCGAGGATATATTCTTAAGGATGAAAAGGATGATGATGGTACATTTCATGTCCTCGGACTTCTTAATGATTTAGAAAATATAATAGATAAGAATAAATTACAAATGGTGTATTTTATTCATAAGGTGGAGCTGCATAAAGACAAAATCGAGCCGGAGAGGGAACTCAAGCCTTACATTGATATTTGCAAGGCGAAGGGTGTGACGGTCAAAATATTAATCGATTCCGAAGCACTGGCATTTACAGGAAATATCAGTGCAATCGGAACATATCCTGAGATTACTATAGAAGCATAGTAATCTATTCAGAATAGAGAGTGAGTAAAACGATTTCAGGTGGATTGTAGAATCGCGGTATGGAAGAATCACCTAATCCACGACTTGTAAACATAGTGCAGTCAGTATCTGTATTTACAAATTTACCACTCGCATATTTAGGAAATAGTTTACGGTCATTGCCTATAAGACCGCCAATTCCCGGGAGTCTTATGATGCCGCCATGTGTATGACCTGAAAGTATTACATCATAACCAAATTCTGAAATTACAGGGAAAGCGTTTGCATCATGGTATAGTAGAAGGTTGAAGCCTTCAGTTGATGATTTTATGCAATTGCCTGACCAGTTAGAGAATCTGCTTCCATACAGATTAATTGTGGAGTCATCTTTTGAAAGTGTGGTCATTGTATCGTATAATAAATTGACATTGTATTGTTCGAATAATGCAAGCATGTTATCGTATGCATTTTGATCTATATTGTCATGGTTGCCGAGAATAGCATATATTGGTGCAATATCAGCTATTCCAGATAATAGATAGTCAAGATTATCTGTGGAATGTGTTTCATCAACCATGTCCCCGGTTAATACAATAAGGTCGGGAGAGAGCTTTTTAATTTTATTAATAAGTGTAGCTTCATTTTTTCCGAAAGCTTTACAGTGAAAATCTGATAGCTGGACAATTTTAAATCCATCAAAAGCTTTTGGAACAGTATTGCTTCGATATTCATAGTAAGTTACACTAAGTGGCTGAATAAAACCAATTAATATGAATAAAACAAAAATTAATGCTAATATAATGATAATCATGCGTCTTTTTTTGTGCGTGTTCATGCTTTTCTCCTTTTTTCAAAAAAGGATAGCATAAAAAAATTTTTTAGTAAAGTATACAAATAGCTGAAAACAGCGGAATGAGAGGAATTATGGATAACAAAATCAAATTCTATCGAAGTGAAAGTCAACTTATGAATGATGCGGTAGACAGAATCGTTGTTGAATTTCATCGGAGAAAAAAGGAAAGAGGGGATAAAGTATTCCTTCTTACAGGATGCAGTTCGGAGGTTGGAACAACAAGTGTAAGTATCAATCTCGCAATTGCCTTGTCTGTTGCCGGTTGGAAAACAGTTCTTGTGGATTGTGACATGAGAAAAAATGATAAGTTTAAGAGATTAAACGAAGAGAGCAAAAGCGGACTTGTTGATTATCTCGAGAAATCAAAAGCAGTTAATGACATTGCATATGATACCGGATATGATAATCTTGAATACATTCCATGTGGAACAACAACGAATATTAGTCCGGTAAGACTTTTATGTTCCGGTAAAATGGAAAAGCTTGTTGATGAATTAAAAGATAAATATGATTTTGTAATATTTGATTTCCCATCAATTGATATTGTTCCGGATGCTGATATTTTAATTCCATCTATTGATGCAGTTGCACTTGTTGCAGCGATGAGAAAGACTACAAAGCATCAGCTTGCTGAGGCAAAGCTTAAGATGGAGATATATGAGGATAAGTATGCAGGACTTATAATTAACAGAGTCGACATGATGCAATACAGAAAGTATAATCATGATTATGATTATTTCAGAACAGATAATCAGAATGATAAGTATGAGAAGAATTTGAAGAAAAAAATTAAAGAACAAAATAAAGATCAGAATAAAGAAAAAAAGATTAATAATAAAGAATCATAGGAGGAAGTATGAAGAAAATTGTTAGGATGTTAAGTGCAATATTGTGCTTGATTTCAGTAGTGCTATGTACATATACACCAATTGATGCAGCAGATTTTGATAAGGCGTATGTACAGATAGAGTCATATACAATAGATTCAGAAGCTGTAGTTCCAGGTGAGGAATTTACGTTAGAGCTTTCGCTGAAAAATACCAGTGCGGTAAATAATGTTGGAAGCTGCCTGCTTACTTATGAGTCTGCAGATGGAATGATTGAGCCTGTATATGGTCAGTCTAATCAGATATTTATTGATGGTATTGCGGCAACAACTTCTGCAAAGGTTTCTATTAAGTTAAAAGCGGCAGCTACAATAGAGACTTTATCAACACCTCTTGTATTCAGTATTTCATATGCAGATGCGAATACGCTGGAAAATGGTTTGATAAGTAAGCTTTATCTTCCTGTAAGTACAAGTGGAACTTTAAGAATCGATAATATTTCAGTTCCGACGGTTGCTTCTGTAGGAACAAAATCCCGTATAAGTATTACATATGGTAATTCGGGAGTAGATGAGCTTGGTAATATCGTACTTCATATTGTTGGAAATAAGTTGGGTGAGAACTTAGATATTCCTCTTGAGTCTTTAGCCGGAGGCGATAAGAAATATGCAGAGGCATATATTGATTACAAGACAGTTGGAGCACAGAATCTTCAGGTAAGCTTTACATATGATGATGTAGAAGGTCTTACACATGAAACAGAGATTCAAAACTATGATGTGTCTGTATCTTCGGAGGGAGGATTTACACCAACTGAGGTCACTGGTGGGAATGGAAACAGCATCAGACACTATGTGGTACAGATAGGTGTTATAGCTGTAGTAATAGTGATTCTTATAGGATTGATTATTGTATACAGAAAGAAAAAATAAATATCTCGTGAAAGGAAAAACAGATATGAACGATGAAATAAGATTTGAAGATTTCAAGCTGGCATTTATTTCGCTATGGAAGAAGAAATTTCTGATTATTCTGATATCGTTAATAACATTTTTGCTTGGAATAATTTTTACAATTACTGCAGATTCAACAAACACATATAGTGCAATGTCTTCTGTATATGGGGCAATTTATGGTTCTTATGAAGAATCTACAGATGCTACATCTGCCATGTTAAGCTATGCAGATGTTCTTACTACTAAGAAAGTGTGTGAGAGAGCAGAATCAATCCTCGGAAATGCTAACATAACTGCAAATGATATACAGTCAATGATTAGTTCGCAATACAGTTCAGATTCTATCATCTTAAAAATCTGGGCAAATGCAGATGATCCGGAGACTGCAATCAATGTAGCAAATGCAGTTGGAGAAGCATTCGTTATTGAAATGAAGAATATTCTTGGAAGTGATGCGGTACAGATGCTTGATTATGCAGACAAATATTATATTGCAAAGAACGGTGTAAAGTCATTGTGGATGTTGAGAATAGTATTTGGTTTGGTGGGTTTTGCAGGGAGCTGTATTGTACTGTTTGCAATGGAACTTTTTTCAGACAAGCTTAAGTCTGTTGAACAGTGTGTGTTTGATGAGGAAGATGTTGTGTTGGCAATTTTGCCAGAGGAAGCCAAGTAAGTTGTTAGGAATTGAGGAGCCGATATGATAAAGGTCAGTGTTATTATACCTGTTTATAATGTTGAGAAATATCTTGCAAACTGTCTGGATACTCTTGTAAATCAGACTCTTAAAGATATTGAAATTATTGTTGTAAATGATGGAGCGACAGATTCGTCTCCAGAGATAATAAAGGAATATGCGGACAAATATTCAAATATAGTTGCTCTTGATAAGCCAAATGGGGGGCTCTCTGATGCCAGAAATTATGGTCTGCCATATGCAAGAGGTGAGTATGTCGGATATGTAGATTCAGATGATTATGTAGATTATGACATGTATGAGCTATTATATAATAAAGCAAAAGAAGGCGATTATGATGTGGTAGAGTGTGACCTTCATCATGTTTTCCCGGATGGAAGCATAGATACAGAAATCGGTGAGAGAATCACTGATAAGAAAGAAATGCTTATGATGGGAAGAAGTGTTGTATGGAATAAAATATATAAGAGACACTGGCTTTTAGAAACAGGTGTTATATTCCCTAAGGGACGTATATATGAAGATGTAGAGTTTTTCTGCAAGCTCGTTCCGAGTATCAGAACATATGCATATGTTGATGCTGCTTCAATATATTATGTACAAAGAGGGGATTCTATAAATAACAAACAGTCCCTTAAGACGCTTGATATTATTAAAATTCTTACACATATAGCGGATTATTACAAGGAAAAAGGTTTTTATGAAGAGTATCATGATGCATTAGAATTTTTGTATACAAGAATTCTTCTTTGCAGTTCTTTTTCAAGAATGTGCCGTATTCCAGATAAGCAGGAAAGGAATAAAGCACTTACAAAGAATTTTAAGATATTACAGGATACATTCCCAAATTGGAAAAAGAATGAATATCTTAAGAAACAGAAATCTAAGAATGGAATTTTTATGAGAAGTGTCAATGCTTTTACATATAAGTTGTATTCAAAGATTTTCCCGGTAATGTATAGAGTGAAATGAGGTTAGGATGCTTTTAAGTATTGTAGTGCCAGTTTATAATGCGAAAAAATATTTGGATGAAAGCTTAAAATCTATAGAGGTTTGCTCATCTAATGATATCGAAGTCATATTAGTTGATGATGGAAGCCGAGATTCATCTGCAAAGATATGTGATGACTGGCAGAAAAAAGACAGTAGATTTCATGCATATCATATTCCAAACGGTGGGGTGTCAAATGCCAGAAATTACGGAATGAAGCAGTGCAGTGGAAATCGTATTATGTTTCTTGATGCTGATGATTATATAG
>JAXJVZ010000110.1:0-4948 GCA_036308285.1 Agathobacter sp.
GGGGGACAAAATGAAGGATTTTAAGGTTATCGAAGTAAAGCGCAGTATCTTCGATGATAACGATGCTGACGCAAATAAACTTAGAGTCGAATTAAAGGAAGAGGGGACTTTTTTACTTAATTTAATGTCATCACCAGGTGCGGGTAAGACAACTACGCTTAAGCGCACAATTGCCATGTTGAAGGATGAGATGTCAATAGGAATCATGGAGGCAGACATCGATTCTGATGTAGATGCTAAAGCGATAGCTGAGACCGGAGTAAGAGCTATCCAGATTCATACTGGGGGAATGTGTCATCTTGATGCAGATATGACAAGGCAGGGAATTCACGAGTTCGGAACAAAGGACTTGGATTTTGTAGTTCTTGAGAATGTAGGAAACCTTGTGTGTCCGGCAGAATTTGATACCGGAAGTACTAAGAATGCAATGATTTTATCAGTGCCAGAAGGGGATGATAAGCCACTGAAATATCCGCTTATGTTTACAATAAGCGATGTGGTTCTTATTAATAAATGTGATACCTTGTGTGTTTTTGATGATTTTTCAAAGGAAGAAGTAGAGAAAAGAATCCATAAATTAAATCCAGACGCAAAAGTGATTTTTGTTTCAGCAAAGACGGGAGAGGGTTTTGATGAGTGGATTGAATGGATAAGAAATGAAGTGAAGGAATATAAGAACGCATAGGCAGGAGAACTTATGTGGCAATTTACAAGGGGAAGGAGAATATAATATGGCAGATCCATTGGGAGGTTTTGTACCAGATACAGTTAAAAATGACGAGCCTGTCAGAGAACCGATTGTAAGGCTTGGAAAAGTGATTTCCGACCGTGCAGAGGTTATGCTTGGATTAGAAAAAATTACAAAAGAATCACCGGAATACTGGGGAATGGCACCAATATGCACAGATGAGCAGGCCGAGATTGCAATTAAGATGAAAAAGAGAGTACCTCGTACATTCGAGGATATGAAGAAGCTTTTTCCAAAGATGGATCCAGAGTATCTGCAGAAGCAGCTGGATGAGATGGCTTATAATGGTGTTATTGAATGGAACTATGAAAATCCACAGCACGAGAAGCAGTACATACTTCCTATGTATGTACCAGGAAGTGCCGAGTTTGGAAATATGAACCTGGAGCTTTTGGAAGCACATCCAGAGCTTGGCCGGTTTTTCGAGAGAATGAGTCGCCTTCCACTTGAGAAGGTGACACCTATGGTGCCGCCTGGCGGGGCTGGAATAGGAATGCATGTTATTCCGGTTGAGAAGGCAATTGAGATGGAAAATCAGTCGGTGTCAGTTGAACATATTTCGCACTGGCTTGATAAATATGATGGAAAATACGCAGCAAGTCCATGCTCGTGTCGCCGTTCACGCAAAACTTTTGATGAAGGCTGTGCAGACGATCCGGAAGGCTGGTGTATTGCAGTTGGTGATATGGCAGACTACGTTGTTGAGACAAACAAGGGCGGTCGTTATATTACAAGGGAAGAAGCCTTAGAGATTTTTAAACAGGCAGAGGATAATGGTTTCGTGCATCAGATTACCAACATAGATGGTGAGAATAAGATTTTTGCTATCTGTAACTGTAATGTAAATGTATGTTATGCACTTCGTACTTCGCAGTTATTTAACACACCTAATATGTCTCGTTCGGCATATGTAGCACATGTTGATACAAAAAACTGTGTTGCCTGTGGCCGCTGTGTTGAGTTTTGTCCTTCAGGTGCAGTTACACTTGGACAGAAGCTTTGTAAGAAGGACGGAAGTCAGGTTCAGTATCCAAAGATGCCACTTCCATCAGAACAGAAGTGGGGACCACATATGTGGACGGAAGACTACAGAGACAAGAACCGCATCAATACACATGAGACTGGTACAGCTCCATGTAAGAGTGCCTGTCCTGCACACATTGCGGTACAGGGATACCTTAAAATGGCATCTCAGGGAAGATATCAGGAGGCACTTGCTCTTATTAAGAAGAATAATCCTCTTCCTGCAATTTGTGGATATGTATGCAACAGACGCTGTGAGGATGCATGTACACGTGCAACAATCGACGAGGCAATTGCAATCGATGAAGTAAAGAAATTTATTGCAATGCAGGATTTAAAGGCCGAGACAAGGTATATTCCAAAGAAGGTTGTGCCTTCACTAAGCGGTGAGTTCACTGAAAAAGTAGCTATTATCGGAGCTGGTCCGGCAGGTATCTCATGTGCATATTATCTGGCAGAAAAGGGATATAAACCTACTATATTTGAGAAAAATGATAAGCCGGGTGGAATGGTAGTATATGGAATTCCATCCTTTGTACTTGAGAAAGATATTGTTGCGGCAGAAATTGATGTGCTCCGCGAGATGGGTGTTGAAATCAAGTGTGGAGTAGAAGTAGGAAAAGATATTACAATAAATGAATTAAGGCAGCAGGGATATAAGGCTTTCTATCTTGCAATCGGATGTCAGGGAGGCCGCAAGGTCGGAGTAGCAGGAGAAGATTCAGAAGGTGTTATGACTGGTGTTGACTTCCTTCATGTAGTAACTGATGACGAGAATTATCGTCTGAATGGAGATACAGTTGTAATTGGTGGTGGAAATGTTGCTATTGATGTATCACGTACTGCTGTAAGATGTGCAAGCCCTAAGGTACATCAGGTTTCACTTGAGACAAGAGATATCATGCCGGCGCTTCCGGAAGAAATTGAGAACGCAGAGGCAGAAGGAATAGAATTTGCTGGTGGATGGGGACCAAAGGAAATCCTTAGCGAAAATGGCAGGGTTACAGGCCTGGTATTTAAAAAGTGTACAGCTGTATTTGATGCCGATGGTAAATTTAATCCTAAATATGATGAAAATGATACCATGACAATTTCATGTAGCAATGTCATTCTTTCAGTGGGACAGATTATAGACTGGGGTAACCTTCTTGCGGGAGAGGATGTTGAGTTCTGGAGAGGAAATTATCCTGTAGCGGATAAGATTACATACCAGACAAGAGTACCTGATATTTTTGTCGGAGGAGATGTATACACAGGTCCTAAATTTGCTATCGATGCTATTGCGGCAGGTAAGGAAGGTGCAATCTCAATTCACAGATTTGTACAGCCTCATTCAAGCCTGACAATCGGTCGTGATCCTAATTACTATATCGAGCTTGATAAGAATGATATAAATGTTGAAAACTATGACAACACTGGTCGACAGAAGGTTGTAAAAGACACCACTATTGGAACTGATTCATTTAGAAACCCGATACTTGTATTTACAGAGGAGCAGGTTAAAAAGGAAACAGCACGTTGTCTTGGATGTGGTGCAACAATCGTTGACCCTAACCAGTGTATTGGATGCGGAATCTGTACAACCAAATGTGAATTTGATGCAATTCATCTAAAGAGAGATTTGCCAGAGGCAAGTAAGATGGTTAAGAGTGAAGACAAGCTTAAATATATTCTCCCAAACGGGGCAAAGCAGGCGATAAAGCTTAAGTTTAAGAAGAAAAAATAATACCAGGGAGTAAGACATGCACGAACTTGGAGTAGTCTTTCACGTAATAAAGATAGTAGAGGAAGTGGTAGCGGAGAATGAGCTTACACAGGTAAGCTCCGTTACCCTTGAACTGGGTGAGGTTTCAACAGTTATAGAATCCTATCTTCAGGATGCCTGGAAGTGGGCTGTACTAAAACGTTCAGAGCACATGAAGGAATCGAAGCTTATTGTGGAGAAAATCCCTGCAATAACTTATTGTACGAATTGTAAGCAAAAATATGGAACTGTGGAACATGGAAAAATATGTCCTCACTGTGGAAGTGAAGAAACGTATCTTGTACAAGGGAATGAATTTAGTATCAAAGAAATCGAAGCCTGTTGATATTGATAGTAATACACAATCTAATATTAGAGTATAATAATACCCAATAAATCAGGGATTTTACCATGCAGTATTTAAACTTAATATAAAGCAAAAAAATAAGAGTTCGAAAGAACTCTTATTTTTAATCATTAAATCTCGTATGTCTTTTCTAAATAAATGTCGTTTATATTACAAAGAAAAAGGTACATAGAAACTAGATGATAGGCTATTATTTTACAACTGTAACATTAGTAGCCTGTGGACCCTTAGCGCCATCTGTGATTTCAAACTCAACAGCAGCACCTTCCTCGAGAGACTTGAATCCCTCCATGTTAAGTCCTGAGTAGTGTACGAATACATCGTTTCCATCCTCTGCTGTGATGAATCCGTAACCCTTCTGGTTGTTAAACCATTTTACTGTACCCTTGTTCATGGTCAGTACCTCCAAATAATAATAATGTTGCATGTCGCAACTAAATTTAGAGTAACATAACAGTTTATAAAAGTAAAGCAATAAAATCACAATTCTTCATAGTCAATTCCATTCTGGAAAAGGAATTTTTTTATTGCATTATCCCAATAGCTTTCAAGGCTTTTGTCCGGTGAGAAAATTGCATAAGAAACACCAGTTGTAAGTGTAAGAAGCTGATTCTGGTACTTAATATTAAAAAGGACTCCGGTAATGTCATTAGGAGTAAAACTGGTTCCTGAAGCTTTAATTGTTCTCTCAAGATTACTCGGAGAAAGCATAAGAATGAACTTGAATGAAGCCGGAGTTTTCTTTCCTTTTATTATATCAAAACAGTTTCCCCTGAGCATAGAATATGGAAGAATGCTTAAACCTTCGATTCCAAGAGACTCTGCTTCTTCTTCGGTATAAAAGCCTGGCGCGATATGGCCATCAATAATATGTGTTGCTCCATTCACAATCACTGCTTCCTGTAGTAAGAAGTGATCAAATACTTCACTCCTTAGAAGTGTATTCATAAATTCTTTAATATTAGTTAATTCAAGTGCTATCATGGTTTGATTCCTCTTTGGTCTGGCTCAGCCTCAGCTTGCACCCACCTCCTGCAAAATTGCTGTACACACCTATTGTACAGAC
>JAXJVZ010000111.1:0-2418 GCA_036308285.1 Agathobacter sp.
ATTATAAGGTCAGTACCCTGTTCTTTAAGCTGCTGTATTCCATTGTACAGATAATTTTCATAATCAGCTGACTTTGACAGAAGACTTGCAGATACAACTCCTATTGTCATTCCTTCATCTGTCGTGTATGTCCCTATATGGTCGTTATAACCATACACTATTCCAGACTCATCTAACACCGTCTGGGTATCTTTAAGACTCTGCTCTCCATAATCCCTGGAATGATTGTTTCCTAAGCTACAGGCCTCAACAGAGCTGCCTGACATAATTCCAACATACTCAGGTTTGCCCTTTAAATTGTATGTCTTATCCACCCTGGCTTCAGAATTACTCAAAACACATTCTAAATTAACAATTGTAAAATCGTCACTCTCAAAAACGTCTCTTACTCCGTCAAAGAAATAGTCTTCCCCGTATGAATCATAATATGCATTAAAAGAACCGCTATATCCATGATCCTGCATCTTTCCCAAAGTGCAATCTCCGGTAGCAGTAACCGTAATTGTATTAATCTCCGGTTCCACTATTTCCTCAGCTTCCTCGGTCTGAGTCTCTGCAATCTCGCTTACATTCTGACTTAACACTTCCGTCTGTTTACTCTGTGTATTTTTATTCCCCTGCTCCTTTGCACTACCATCATCAAAGCTACACCCTGATAAGCCAAGTGCCCCAATAAGAAGCCCTAAAACTAAAACTTTCTTCATAATTTCCTCAATCTGTATATCAATATATGTAAGTATTTTATGCTTCCAATTGCAAGCCACTACTTGCTGACGCGAAGGATATCAACTGTATGACTGGTGGCTCCCATCAGGTCCATTCGCTCGCAGGTGGCTAAATGATAGTCTATAAAATATCCAAATTCCTCTTCATCTAAGGCATTTAAGTATCTTCGGATATAGTTGGCAGGACCATCTGCTGCAATTATCTGTTCTCTTTTTATATCGGTTTTTTCGTTAAGTTTCTGAATATCTTCAAGCCTCATAAAGCTGTAAAGCTCATTACCTTCCGGAAGTGTATGGAAGTTCTCATCAAGGTGATGATTTTCCATCTCCTCTTTGATATGTTTCTCCATAAAAGCATATCTTACAACACTATACTCATTCATTATGTAGGCAACAAGTATTATTCCGCCATCCCGTGTAACTCTTTTTGCCTCTGAAAGGGCTTTTAGCTTGTCTTCTTCTGCATGAAGATGATAC
The DNA here is from genome assembly GCA_036308285.1 of Agathobacter sp. GTDB lineage: Bacteria > Bacillota > Clostridia > Lachnospirales > Lachnospiraceae > Roseburia. The sequence goes on from JAXJVZ010000111.1 coordinate 1,203, forward strand.
ATTGGTCCGAATAAAAGTGTTAAGTCAAAGCTATTATCTTCAAAACGCTTTAACTTCATGGCATTACCCTGGTATGCCTTAACCTTATCACTTTTCTGCTTAAGGCGGCCCAGGTTATGTTTAACTAATTCTACCGCTGATACGTCAAAGCCTTCCTCAACCAGTGGAACACTGTAACGGCCAGTTCCTGCTCCGATATCTAAGATTCTGATATCAGAATTAACGACCTCTTTTTTACCGGCAGCTTTAAGCTCATCCTTTAAAATATCAATATACTTGTGAATATACTTCATGGAAGTGATAAATTCCACTCTTCCATGGCGTGTGTTAAGACGCTTTTCCTCATTAAATTTGTTGTAATATTCTTCTATTGTTGTCAATTTTTTCTCCTAAAATTTACTATTTATTATTTTATCACAACTGTATTTTTAATTCCAACCCATAGATTTGATTAATTTAGTTCTTCTATCTCTTCATCCAGAATATTTTGCTCCATTTCAATTAATTTTTTTATATGAAAATAATCATATATACCAAAAATTAATGTTATTGGAGCCAGAATGATGCAGCCCATTCCAATTACAATCCAAACTGTAGAATTAATAAATTTCATCAGGCCGGCACCAGCGACAATAAGACCAACTGCACTTCTGATATATGCAAGTAATGTACGTCTGTTTGCCATTTTGGTACGTTCTATTGAAAGCTCGGATTGAACTTTTGCATTTTTAATTTTTGCTTTCATAGCATTTTTCTCCTAAAAATAATTTTACCCTGATAAAAGAACAACCACCTTTTTGCTCCAATGGACAAGAAGGTGGCCGCAAGGCGCACTGCCTGACACCAATGTAATAACTTACTTCGCATTATTTACAAAATACACCCATTTGTTTGTTCCATATTTACAGCTAATCACACCACTCTTCTATTACGCAGGTATGTTTCTTTTTGTCTTCACCGTCAGCCTCATAATTCACGCCTACCAGTAATATTTTGTCACTGTATCCGGATAATGCGCCCTGGTATCTGCGCTCCTTAATCTGATTAATTGCCGAATCCGCTGACTGATTATATTTTAGTTCTACAACCATTGCTGGTTTATTTCCTGCATTTGCCCTTGGGATAAATACCATGTCTGCAAAGCCTTTTCCTGTGGGAAATTCACGCACGATATTGTAGTAGGCTGGTGCTGTAAAGTATGCCATGGTAAGCACAC
>JAXJVZ010000112.1:0-2377 GCA_036308285.1 Agathobacter sp.
AAAAGGTTACTTTCGGTCAGACATCAACCAATAAGTATATTGGATATCTGCCGGATGTGCCAGAGTTTTACAGCTATATGACACCTCGTGAATATTTAAAGCTCTGCGGAAAAATCACAGGTATGCCGGATAATGAAATCAGGACAAAAACTGAAGAGCTTTTAGAGCTTGTAGGCCTTAGCGAGGAGAAGAAAAGAATAAAAGGCTTTTCCCGCGGAATGAAGCAGAGACTTGGAATTGCGCAGGCATTGCTGAACAGCCCTAAGCTTTTGATATGTGATGAACCTACATCTGCACTTGACCCTGTTGGGCGTAAGGAGATTCTTAATGTGTTGTCTAAGGTAAAAGAGAAGACAACTGTTATTTTTTCTACTCATATTTTGTCGGATGTAGAGAGAATATGTGATGAGGTCGCCTTTTTAAATGAGGGAAACATTGTTCTAAAAGGCTCTCTTTCCGAGATAAAAAATATTAGAAAAACATCTTCTGTCCAGATAGAGTGTTTTAATGAGTCTGATGTGGCAAAGGTTCTTATAGCAATACCTGACGGCCGAAATCTTGGAGCAACATCGATTATGTATGAAAATACAGATGGAAGCAGGATGTGCAGGATGATGCAGCTGCTTTCCGAGAACGAAATCGCGGTTCAAAAGATTGAGATGTTAGAGCCGACACTTGAGGATTTATTTGTGGAGGTAGTAAGTAAATGAGACAATTAACTGCTTTTATACAAAAAGAATTTACAGAGGTAATGCGAAATAGTAAGCTCTTGATTTGTGCTATTATTTTTATATTACTTGGTATTATGAACCCGGCTATTGCAAAAATAACTCCATGGCTGGTTGAACAGTTTTCAAACGCAACTTCAGGTGCAGGAATGCTGATACAGACTATGGAAATCAGTGCACTTACATCGTGGGAACAGTTTTTTAAAAATATGCCAATGGGTATTGTGTTTTTTGTCCTTATGTTTAGCGGAATTGTCGCGGCAGAGCTTCAAAAAGGTACCCTTATCAATATTGTTACAAAGGGTATGCCGAGATGGAAAATCATGGTGTCAAAGTTGATTTTGCTTTTGGTTCTGTGGACTGGAATGTATTTTGCAAGTTACATAATAACATATGTATATAATGATTTTTACTGGGATAACGATACTGTAAATAATATCTTTTTTTCAGTGTTCTGCCTTTATCTGTTTGGAGTATGGCTTATATCACTCATTATTCTTATGTCTGCATTAGCTGATAACAGTGCTGCGGTTTCTATAGGAGTATGTGGAGTTTTCCTGCTTTCATATTTACTTGGAATAATTCCTGCAATACAGGACTATCTTCCGACTAAATTGAAGGGGAGCTCAAGTCTGATTTATGAATTAGCTAAGCCGGCTGATTTTACAGGAGCAATTGTTGTTGTAGCCATTTGGAGCGTAGTTGATATTATTTTAGGAATTATCATTTTTAACAAGAAGAATTTGTAGGACCATTGGGGACGGATTTTTTTGGCTTTTTTATTGTCCCCAATGGTTTGGCGTCCCCAATAGCTTGTAATATATCCGCAAATCCGATATACTAAGCACATAGCTTTGGTCTATTGGGCGAATACCAGCTCAAACAATCACAAAGGTAATTGAGCTGAAGGAGGAATTATAAGGTGACTTTATTATTAACAGTATTTGCAGCAGTAATTTCAACAGTTGTGTGGTATACAAATGATAAGGCAAGAAAGCTGAAAGTTAGCGCATTATGCTATATGTTTTGGGGCGCGTCATTAATGTGGCTTGCAGATGCTATTTTCGAATACATTGAGCTTAGAGCAGAATATTTCCAGCCAGCAGTGGAGGATATGATTAATGATGCATTTCTTGGGTTGTCTGTAATAGCATTAGCTCTCGTGATTTGGGTGATTATCTTTTTAGTAAAAGACCCACTTGGAACAGTAAAGAAGAGTTTAAAAAAATAAGAAATAGAGAAGGCAGTCAGCTCATATTGAGAGGGCTGCCTTTTTACCTTAAATATATTTAAAAGAATGGAATAGTTATGAACAAGTATACATTAAGACAATCACTAATATTATTACTAACAGCAACAATATGGGGCGTAGCATTCGTAGCCCAAAGTGTAGGAATGGAATATGTCGGTCCATATACATTTAATGCAGTAAGAACACTAATAGGTGGCTTAGTGTTGCTTCCGTGTATTATACTTTTTAAAAAAATAAAACCAGAAGAAAAAACAGATAAGAAAAATACAAAACATTTGCTAATAGGCGGAGTAAGCTGTGGCATATTCTTATTTATTGCCTCTAGCCTGCAGCAAATAGGTATCCAGTATACCACTGTAGGAAAAGCAGGATTTATCACAGCACTTTATATAGTAAT
>JAXJVZ010000113.1:0-5037 GCA_036308285.1 Agathobacter sp.
CAATTACATGGATAATCTTCTCAACAACTGTATCTTCCTTTGGATTATTTACCTCTGATGTAATATCAGCAGCCTCAGCCTTTGCACGAAGTTCCTCTTCAAGAGCATGTGTTATGTGAACATTGAATACTCCATCCTCAGGTTCTTCTCCACTAATAGCTGTATTATTTATTTCTGCAGTATTTGAAACTGCTTCATTTGCATCTGTTTCATTTAATTCGGTTTGATTTGATTCTATCACATTTGAATCTGATTTATTTGATTGTACTTTACTTGATTCTGTTTCATTTGATTCTGTTTCATTTGATTCTGTTTGAGAATCTTCAGACATCTCTTTTGTATTATTTTCAACGTCATTATCTAAAACTTCATTGCCTGCATTATCTACTTTTGTGTTATCATCGCCAGATGTGATATCTGTATTATTATTTTCATTTCCGCCATCAGAGCTTTTATCCTCATTTGCAGCCATATTATTATAGTATGTAGAATCAGTAAATGAACTTTCTCTTACTCCATACGGATCACCAGTCCAGTCAATTGTAAAATTCTCATAGACTAAAGTCTCAAGTGTTGCAGGTCTGTTATTAACAAGAATTTCTCTACCTTCATCTACAACAATATCCATAAATTCTGCAACCTGACTTACAGTATAGAAGTTACGGGTTTCAACAACATCGCCTTCTTTTATTTCATATTCAGCAGGCTCTAAGCTTCCATTAACCTGGAAGAACTTTGGACATACAACTGATTTTCCATTAATCTGGAAAGTAATTGTAGAATTCTTAAATTCTTCTAACTGGCCAAGCTTATAGGTAGCTGCCATTCCAGCTGTCGAAGGTTCAATGGTAATCTCACTATTTGGCTCTAACGGAGTGTTGATATGAGCAGGCTGACCGTTCATAGTAACTACTGCAGCTTCACCTGCCTCACCACGAACAATCTTAGATGCTCCATTAACAGTAAAATTAATAGGCATACCTCTCTTAGGAAACAGCTGATCATTTGGAAATCCAGCCTGTAAGGCGGCATCCACAATAGTCAATCTGTTATTATCATATAACTTAAGTCTCTCTCCGTTAAACTTAACCATAATAAAGTTATTCTTCTGCTCATAGTAATTTAAGCAGATACCAATTGGTGTAACAAGAAGTGGATCTTTTTCAATATCGTCCTGCTGAAACTCAACATCACCTAGAACCTCTTCTCCTCGAAGAGCAACTCGTTCCTCAGGAAGTTCAAGCTTCTTAGCAAGCATCTCTGTAAATCCGTGTACTTTTCCACCACCACCTACTACGAAGCAGGCACTTACAGTCTTATCACCATTGAGTTCTTTTATCTTATCTGATACCGCAGTAGTAATCTTCTCAACTACAGGTTCAACAATCTTCCAAATATCAGAAGAAGGAATCTTATGTTCTATACTCATAATATCCTTGTATACAACTTCTTTTGCCCTTGTTGATTCAAGCTTCATATTCTCAGCAGTTTTAAAATCAACAAGATAATGCTGAACAAGAACCTCTGTAAGCTCATCTCCGGCATATGGAATCATACCATAGGCAATAATACTTCCGTCTCTTGTGATTGAAATATCAGAAGTACCAGCCCCTACATCTACAAGGGCAATATTTAACATTCTAAAGTTTTCAGGAATTGCAACATTAATTGCAGCTATAGGCTCGAGAGTCATATTAGCAACAGTAAGTCCCGCATGTCCAACCGCAGAATACAAACCATCTACAACATCCTCTGGCAAAAATGTAACTATAATATCCTCACCAATCTTATTTGCCTTATGATCCTCAAGACTGATAAAAACTTCATCATTCAGATAATATTTAACAACAGAATATCCTACACAGTAAAATTTATAGTTTGTATCATTATTAGCCTTAAGTTCTTCCTGTGCTTTCTCTATTCCCAAAAGATTAAGGGTATGAATATCCTCGCCAGTTACAACAGACTCTTCGGCATACTCATATTCTACATGTGTAGTTACTGTCTTAAGTACACGACCAGCAGCAGCTATACAAACATCTGTAAGGGGCTGTCCTGTCTGCTTCTCCAATTCTGCTTTAACAGCAGCAATTGTTCTGCCAACTCTGCCTATATCATGAATCTGACCATCAAGCATAGCTCTTGTCTCATGCTGTTTAATATATTGCGCTGTAACAATAAATTCCTCGTCCTCTGTACGATATCCGACAGTACCAACAATATTTCGGGTACCGATATCAAGACCAAACACATTATTCATTATATTACTCCTTAAATTCCCAATGCAGAATCAATCTGCTCATATGTATCTTTCAGGCTTCCATTGTTATCAATACTTATTTTGCAAGCCCTCTTATATTCTTCATCACTAAGCTGACTATCAAAAATCGAATCTATTTTAGCATCCGAATAGCCTCTTGTAGCTTTAAGCCTTATTCTTCGATTTTCTCTACTTGTATAAATATACCAGAGTTCATCACATATTTCATCATAATGTTCTTCAATTAATAAAGCAGCTTCCAGAACCAGATAATCTAATTCTTTTTTCTTTGTCTCAATCGCATATTGCTCAATCACATACTCCTTAACAGCAGGATGAACAATTGCATTGAGTCTTTCTCTATTAATATCATTAGAAAAAATCAAACTTGCAAGCTTTTCTTTATCAAAGCTTCCATCACCTGACAAGATGTCAACATCACAAAATTCATCAACTATTCTATCATAACAGACAGTGCCAGGACTCATTAAAATGTGTGCAATTTCATCTGCAAGCATTACTCTGATTTTAGGCTTTGAAGACAGGTATTCAAGTATTGCCGACTTACCCGCTCCAACACCTCCTGTAATCCCAATAAATCTCATAACAGACCTCTCTTAATGTGCTTCATACCAATCATACCCAAACGCAGTATCGACATCAAGTCCAACTGACATATCTGAAGCCTGTTGCATTTCTTCCTCAAGAAGATTAACTACAGCATCCTTTTCATCTTCACATGTCTCAATCAGAAGTTCATCATGAACCTGTAATATTAGTCTTGATTTATAACCTTCACATATCAATCTGTCATGAACATTAATCATGGCTATTTTAATAATATCTGCCGCAGTTCCCTGAATAGGTGAATTCATGGCAACTCTCTCACCGAACTGTCTCTGCATAAAATTGCCAGATGAAAGCTCCGGGATTGGTCTTATTCTACCAAACATTGTTACAATATAACCTTTCTCCTTAGCATCAGCTACTGTTGTATCAAGAAAGGCTTTAATTTTAGGATAGGTTTCAAAATATCTATCTATATAATCCTGAGCTTCTTTTCGTCCAATACCAAGGTCCTTAGCAAGACCAAATGCACTGATACCATATACAATACCAAAGTTTACAGCTTTAGCATTTCTTCTCTGAAGTGGCGTAACCTCATCAAATGGTACATGAAATACTTCTGCTGCTGTTGTTCTATGAACATCCTGATTATTCTTAAAAGCATTAATAAGCTTCTCATCACCAGACATATGAGCCAGAACTCTAAGCTCAATCTGAGAATAGTCTGAATCGATAAACAAATTACCCTTCTTAGGATGAAATACCTTACGAATTAACTTTCCAAGTTCAATCCTGATTGGAATATTCTGCAGGTTTGGTTCTGTGCTGCTTAGCCGGCCAGTTGCAGTAATTGTCTGATTGAATGTAGTATGGATAAGTCCATCAAGATCAATATAATTTGCAAGACCATCTGCATATGTTGACTTTAGTTTTGAAAGCTGTCTGTATTCTAAAATATCTGATACTATTGGATACTCCTCGGCTAACCCGTCAAGCACTTCCGCGGATGTCGAATATCCAGTCTTAGTCTTCTTACCATTTGGAAGTTCTAACTTTTCAAATAAAATCACCCCAAGCTGTTTGGGTGAATTAATATTAAACTTTTCACCAGCCAGCTCATATATTTTTGTTTCTAATTCATTTATAGAAACCGAAAGCTTATCTCCGTATTCTTTAAGTGAATTTCCATCAATAGAAATTCCTTCCTCTTCCATATCGTATAATACGAATACAAGTGGCATCTCTATCTCTCTGAATAACCTGAGCATTCCCTGCTCCTTTAATTTTTCCTCGAGAATTGCCTTTGATTTCCATGCAACATAAGTTTCAAAACAAGCATACTTTACTACTACAGACTCATCCTCGCGTAACATCTGTGCAGAGGATGTTTTTCCAAGCAACTCCTTCTTAGAAGGAATTAACATGCCCAGATAATCCTTTGCTATGTTCTCATATGGATATTCACCAACCAGGGGATTAAGTAAATATGCCGCTATTGTCATATCAAAGAATTTATCTCTTACATCACTTATACAATTTCTAAAAATCTTAAGTTCATGAAGAACCTTTTTTAAATCCGGACAGATAATCTGTGGTGCTTTCAATTCTACAATTTTATTAATCAAATACTCAGAAGTAATTTCCTGTCCTGTTTTAATAAAATAAATATCTTCATCAGAAAAAGCAACACACAAAGCTGCAATTTCATTTGTCTTTTCATCATTTTCCAAATCAAAAAGACTTAGCTGCTTCCCCTCTTCCATCCGATCTGGCTCTTCCGGAATAACAGAAATGGCAACATCCTTTGTATTAGCTTTGTCAAATATTTTCTCTGTCTCGCTTTTTTTATCTACAACCTTGAAAAATTCTTCTGCATTATTCTTAGGAGCAGATACATTAAACCTGTTAAGAAGGTTCTTAAATTCCAACTGCTTACATAATACAAAAGCTTCTTCTGTATAAAGTGACTCATTTCCCATGATTTTTGCATCTGAAAACTCATAATCAACTGGCACTTCTGTATTAATTGTTGCAAGCACCTTACTCATCACTGCCTGATCCCAGAATTCCACAATATTCTTTGCAGCGCGAGGAGGTTTAACATTTGCCGCATCTTCATGAACAGCTTCAATACTGTGATACTGTGCAATAAGAGCTCCGGCTGTTTTCTCACCAATTCCCGGAACACCTGGAATATTATCAGCAGTATC
>JAXJVZ010000114.1:0-3315 GCA_036308285.1 Agathobacter sp.
TCCTAATCCCATATCATTCTCATGATTAAATTCTTTATAAACTGGATTATTATTCTGATCCCTATAATCCAGAACTTTCTCTACAAAAGTTGAATTATTTCCCGCCGCAAAAATAACATTATGAACTTGTTTCCAAGTTGGCATAACATAATATTCTCTTCCAGCTGGGAAATTTGTAGCGTTTACTTCATAATTGTATAAATCCGCATCTGTTTTAAGTATTGTTAATGGAGTCCTCTCATTATTAACAACATATCCAATTTCCCAACCAGCAAAACTATTCATATACTTAGCTGGAATTGTTGCATTAGTACGCTCACCAATCTTCTCTCCATAATTATAGCTTCCATACCATGAGCCTTCATGCATGATGCCACAATTGCTGTTCATCCAAATTCTTACATCGTTTCCTGGATCAACCTCAACCCAACGCACCAAATTTTTCCCAAAACCTGGCCAGGTTAAAGTTTCTGAACTAGACTTAGTTGAACCATTTGGTCCCTCAGGAAACGAATACTTACTATTTGAAGCATCATAAGACACAACAAGAGGATTCTGATCAGATATAGTTTTAATAACACTATATGGAATTTTACCATTATTAATAACTAATGCTTGTCCACCAATTGTTGCTGTCACTTTAATCTCCGGAATGGCATTAACATTGACAATCTGATCATTCTTGGCAAAATTAAGCTCTACACCATCTGTAGGAGCAACAAATATTGTCTGGTTACTGAAATTGTCATCGAATTTATTGAAATTATTTTCAAAATGCTTGTCATTATTTCCTGGCCAGATAAATGCGTATGGTGAACTTGCAGGAATATCTGCAATAAACTTTAAGCTGTAACTTTTTCCATCATCATTAATCCCCAATTTATATGGACTAATACTTGCCTCACTGACTATCAGTTTACCATCAGTAATAGAACCAACATTCTTAATCCATACAGGTGAATTACTATTAGTCACATCATATATAGCGGCACTCATGGTAACATTAAGCTGTTTAAACGTTATACCCTCCTGCATATTCTCAAATGTCTGATACCCCACTCTGAAAACATACTCACTCGAAGCTGCTTTGACTTCAAGAGTATCAAGTGGCATAAGTGTAAGAATCAAACATATAGCAATTACAAATGCAGATACCCGCTTTAATGCTTTGCAAAAACCTTTCTTCATATTAATAATACCCCTTTCCCAATTTTAGGTAGTAAAAACTATTTATTAGTACTACTGTACCATGATTTGGTAAATAAATCTATCAATTTTATCAATTATCTAATATTTAAACAATAAATATATTACACATTTGTTAATATTGCACAAATCTTGTAATATAATTAATTATTCAGATTTTTTCTCAACTTTTTATTTAACTGCATACGTAATTTATGTCATGCAACATATTACTTTACTTTTCAACATTTTTCTTTTTATTTATATACTTTTCATAAAACAAGGCGTCACTAGGGTCTTCTCAAACTAAAGATAAAAAAATGGCGACTGTACATTCTCCAAACATACAATCGCCATTTTCATTATCAATTGTTATTTTATAAAAGATGAGCTCTTAACTCCTCACCACTTAAATCTGATAAATAAGCTGGTGCAATATCAAATACTGTCTTACATCCAGTCTGTCCTTCCTTATTAAGACGGGCAACTGCTCTTGCATATGCAGCAATTACAGAGCCTGTAAACTCAGGATTTGAATCAAGTGTAAGCTTGTACTCAACTACATGAGTATGCTCATTGTTCATTCCTGTAGCACCTGTACGGATTACGCTACCACCATGTGGAAGTCCACTGTGGTCTCTTGCCATCTCTTCTTCTGTGATGAAGTTAACTGTTGTATCGTAATCTGCAAAGTAGTTAGGCATGTTCTTAATCTCAGACTCGATTCTTGCAAGGTCAGCACCTTCCTCAGCGACTACGAAGCACTCTCTTACATGCTTCTGGCGTGTTGTAAGCTCTGGCTGCTTTCCTTCTCTTACAAGGTTCATTGCCTCTTCAACCGGGATTGTGTACTGTCTGCAATCCTTAACTCCATCTATACGACGAACTGCATCTGAATGTCCCTGGCTTACACCCTTGCCCCAGAATGTATAGTCCTTTCCGTCTGGGAGAATACAGTTAGCATATAATCTGTTAAGTGAGAACATTCCCGGATCCCATCCACATGAGATTACACATGTCTTTCCTGCTGCCTTTGCTGCTGCATCAACATTTGCAAAATGCTCTGGAATACGAGCATGTGTATCAAAGCTGTCTACAACATTGTACATTGCAGCATACTTTGGTGTCTGCTCAGGAAGATCTGTTGCACTTCCTCCACAGAGAATTAATACATCGATATCATCCTTCATATCCTTAAGAGCATCCTCGTGATAAACCTTAACGCCCTCTGTACGAACAGTAACTGTTGCAGGATCTCTTCTTGTAAATACTGCAACTAATTCCATATCTTTATTCTTGGCAACGGCACACTCTACACCTTTACCAAGATTTCCATATCCAAAAATACCAATCTTAATCATTACTTTTGTTTCCTTTCTTTAGTTAGTCCTCTATAAATATAATCTTTCTTAAGCAATTTTTCAATTATTTATTTCTCTATAAAATACATAAAATTTATCTTATTTTTTTTTAGCAAACATTAACCACGATAGTCTTAATCTCGTACGGCTTCATATCAGCTGTAATAACTCCATCACTAACGGTTAATGCCTGCCCGTTATTCTCAAGCATATCAGTCTCTTTTGCACTTTCAAAAGGTATTCCGATGCGAATATGCACCTTCCCTCTTCTGTTGAAGCACTCATACATTCTGATAACTAATTCTTTGCTTTCTTCTGCCTCTTTTACGATCTCTACTACGATATTTTCTTCCTCCACAGTCACTAAAGAGAACTTATTAGATAAAGCTCCACCGGCATTTGATTTAACAAGTGCACATAATGGATTATTAAGGCTGTATGCCTTATCAACAGTTCTTCCCTGCTTAAAATCCCCTGAATGTGGGGCGATTGAATACCAGAAGCTATGATGTTCCTTGTCAGCATCAGGATTAGGATAAATTGCTGATTTAAGCATTGAAAGTCCTATCACGCCGTCCTTTACACTGCATCCGAATTTACAATCATTTAATATTGATACACCATATCCATCTTCGCTGACATCCAGCCATTTATGGGCACAGACCTCAAACTTTGCATAATCCCATGATGTATTATTGTGTGTAGCTCTCTTTACATTTCCATACTGGATTTCAAAGCTAGCTTCATTTGCATGAATATCTACCGGAAA
>JAXJVZ010000115.1:0-5444 GCA_036308285.1 Agathobacter sp.
ATAAAATAACTCCTTAAGCTTTAAAAATCTTTTTACGAATCTTCTGCTTCTCCGCTTTATCTGTCATTACAAGTACATGGATTAATGCTCCCACAACAACCATTACCAGGGCTGTTGATATAAGTGAAATCCAGCCTGTTGGCATATAAACTAATGTTACAGCCTTGAAAACAACTATCATTACGACTACTGAGATAATATGTCTTATGATAGTTCCATAGATTCTCCATGGCTTAATCTTTAAGCAATGTGAACAGTATAATGGGCAAAAGTACAGTAGCTTATATCGCTCCTTTTCAATCTCTTCATAACGCTTCTTCTCTTTATCAATCTTATCCGTCAGGCTGTTCTCGACTCTAGTGTTATATCTGTATACTCCCTCTTCCTTGCTTATAAAAGCAATTTTATCAATCAGAATATAGTATTCTATATTGAACAGAAGATCCTCACACCATGCAAGCTGATCCTTAAATCTGATATTATGTTCATTAATAATATCAGCTCTGTAGAGCTTGTTCCACAAGACTCCATAATAGTATGTTCTTGGGCATACTGAGAATCTGTTTGCAAGCTCCTTTGCATCTACAAGCTCCTCTATACCGGTAGCCCCCGTAAAAAGAGGGGCTTTAGGAACCGGTATAAAATTACCTATTGATAAGTCCATGTTCTGATTTTTCTGAAAAGGCTCAATTAGATACTGAGTTGAATTCTGGGGTACTCTGTCGTCAGCATCTACAAAACGTATATACTGTCCTGTTGCATTTTCAATACCTAAGTTTCTAGCCTTTGAAACTCCACCATTTGGAACGTTGATTATTTTGATTCTGTCGTCTTTTTGTGAATAACGCTTTGCAATATCAAGACTTCTATCTATACTTCCATCATTTACAACAATGATTTCCAGCCTCTGGTATGTCTGGTTAATAACATCCATAAGCAGGTTATCCAGATATTTTTCTGCGTTATATACAGGAATTACAACACTAATCAGTGGGTTATTGTTTTCCATTTTCTAAACTCCTAGTTATTACTGTATGTCCCCTTAAATTGTTGTAATAGTACTTCATTTGGATTACTCTTTGGTGCCAATCCTGAAGATGTATATATTCCAAATGTAGGCTCATGCCATGTGAACCAGGTATAGTTGTATGAATTCTCCCTCATGATATTAATCATGTCTGCGGATAAATCCTCCATCTTACGGTTCGTATCATATAGTGATCTTAAAACTCCAATCTCCCCATAATAAATTGGCACATTATAATTCGACTGCTGCTCACTGAAATCAAGCAACATCTGTGTATAAGCTTTATCTAATGAATAGATTTTCTGTGACTTATATTCCTTTGCAGTAGCCTTTAAAACAGTTGATGAACCAACGCCTGTCTGCGTTCTTGCCTTAAGTGATACTGTATATTTTACTCCAGGCTCAACCATGAAATATCTGAACACGCTGTTGTCAGCTATGCTTAAGTAAGCAGTAGAACCAGTTATGCTAATCAGATTGCTGCTGGCCTTATAATCAATCGAATGAGTATTGGTCTTAGACCACGAATTATAATTGTCATCGAGGTTATAAGTCATATTAAAGACTTCTTCATCACCGCATTTTACAGTAAGATCACTTACCTCAATAGTCTGATTATCAGAGAGATTCATTACCTCGAGAACAATGTATGCATTATTGGAATCTCCTGCTACAAAATCGAAGCTGTAATCCTTCCACTCTGCCGACAGACCACTTTTTGGGTCAATCGAAATAGAAGTTTTAGCACTCTCCGTACTTGTATTAGCATCCCTGTATCCTACAATATTCTTATTGCCATAATATAAGAAGTCTTCAGGAATAACAAAATAACGCTCGACTAGTTTTCCAGACAAATATATGATTTATCGATATCATATCTGTCATCTGTAATCTGAAGAGTTTTTCTCTCTGGTGCATTCTTTACTTTATCAAGAATCTCTGCTGCCCATTTATCTGGCGATGCATTAAGTGGCACAAAATATGTGACCGGACTAAATGCAACCTCCTGTGGAACCTTGTCCGAGAAGAAACAGACAAGGTTTGCAAACTGGGCCTCAACACCAACGACAGGCACTCCTTCAAAATGCGATGGCATAACAAATGCATCCATTGCCTGATATAACTCGTTTACATCAGTTCTCTTTCCAAGGAATTTAACCTTATCACTTATTCCAAGATTCTTAACCTGTTCTCTGATTTCCTGCTCTTTCTCACCAACACCGATTATCAGTAAAACGGAATTAGGTTCTCTCTTTAAAATCTCCGCAAAAATATCTACGAGAAGCTTGTGGTTCTTCTGATAAGATATTCTTCCAATATGTCCGAATACGAGCTCATCTGTAAGTCCAAGCTCTTTTCTCTTGTTAACTCTTACTGTCTCGTTAAATAAAAATCTGTCCTTCTCAATTGCGTTTGGAATAACAAGAGCTTCCTTACCCTGGAATAAAAAATCTCCAGCTTCCTTACCACATGCAAGGAAATTTGTTGTAACAGAATTAATACGCGATCTGTAATATAACTTAAGTGGTCTCTTCAAATCCTTGTCAATTGAAGTATTGTGACTATGTGCAATTCTAATTGGAACACCAGCCTTCTTTCCCTCTCTGAGAGGAAGATAGCTCATAGCATCAATGTGGGAATGCATTATCCTGTACTCAGGATGCTCCGCAAAAAACTGCTTCATATATTTTGAATATGCAGGCATATTCTGTGGATAAAGTCTTGGAGCACGGTAAATCTTGCCACCAAGGCTTTCAATCTCATCGTCATAGTCATCTCTTTCCGGACGATGAGTAAGAAAATCGAACTGAATCTGTTCTCTGTCGATTCTTCTATAATAATTCATGAGCATGGTCTCCAAACCTGCTCTATGCATATTATTAACACACTGTAATATACGTATCATTATGTATTCCTTTATCTGACTATATATGCTTTTTTATATACAAAATAACAATAACTAATACTGCAAGACAGGCAACCCCGGCTAAAGAATAACCGACTATCACAATCGGAGATGTCTTTTTTGTTACGCTGTATGATGAATCTTTTGCAGGCTCTACGTTTACTGTATAGCTTCCCTGATCAATAGATATATACTCACCATTTGAATCAGTATAATTTAAGGTAAGTGTTATAGTCTGCTGGCCTGATTCTGTAAATGCAACGTAATAATCCTTAAGATACTGTTTGTTAGAAGTAATCTTTCCCAACTTAATAGTTTTTGATTCCTCCTCAACATTACCTGATACCAAAAGCTCTGCATCCATTATTTCACTTGCACTGATATTAGTAATCTTAAAGTTAATAAGCGATTTTGCACCTACAAAAGCCTTCTCTGCAACCTTTACTGAGGAAATATTAAGTGAATATCCTGTTGTTGAAGGAATTGCAAGCATTAACTGATTATTTGCAACTTCGCCGTTAACAAAATATGTAAAATCACATTCCACAGCTACAACTTCATCTCTGAAATACTTGCTTACATTTAACTGGATACTTGTGTTAATTGTCTCACCCGGCTTAATTGTTCCAAGCATTATCTGATTGTCATCACCATATACAGGGTATACAAAACCAGACTCAGATTTCATTGTAAGTACTGCATCAGCAGCCTCAATTGATGTACTTTTATTTGTAACTGCCAAATTGATAGTTACAGTTCCACCCGGTGTCAGAGCACCTTCATTGATTGCAATAGCAGTAACTAACATAATTGGCGATGTCAGAATAATTGCAATTATCGAAAAAACAATATCAAATAATCTCTTAAAGAAGGCCTCCCAGTTATTCATACAAATTGTATGATATGTAATAACCGGATAAGTACCAATACTGCTGTTATAGCTGTATGATTTTCTTCTTCTATAAATATCTACGATAACTCTGCAGGTAACTCCCATGCGAATACATAAATCAACATACTTCTGAATATCTGCAATATCACGCTCTCTCTTCTGCATGATATAAACCTGGTCGATATTATATCTTCTGATAATGCTTTCAAGCTGTGAAATAGATCCAATATACTCAAGGCCCTCATCGTAGTCATCATAGCTTACATAACCTATTTCATTGACAAGCATTGTTGTCTTCTGCATAAAATAACGGAATTTATTATAAGAATCCTTGCTTCCAACGTACACACAACGTGGAACATATTTACGACTTACTATTCTGTCAATCAAATTACGAAATACTAAGATTTCCAACACCATAAGCACAAATGAAATCGCCAGATAAGCAACTACAAACACCTGTGATATTGACTGATTAAGACATAGGAAATAAACCAGGGCACTCACAAGAGAAGCCACAACAAATGACCATGCCTCTTTTCTCAGTATTCGGTCCAGATAGTAAAACAATGTGACATTATAGACGTTGGTCACACGATTTGATAAAACAAAAATGATTAGAAACACTTCAAATAGTGCAAAAATACTCTGCCATTGTCCTGAAGAGATTCTATCACGAAATAAAAGTACAGTAATAGCTATAGCTATCATACTATATATTCAATTTCAAGACTTGATGAATATCCACTTGCTGTTTCATGGAGAACTTTGTCTCCTTCTCTCATGCATTGTCTCATCGCATTACAGACCATTGGATATCTGCTCTTAAGATTCATTCCTTTGTGTATCTCATTGGCACGAATAATTAATGTAGCTTTACCCTCAATCGTTGCGTTGGTCTTAAGCTTCTCGATATAGTTTCTAATCTCTGTTGTAGTAACCTTATTTCCACCACTGTGGGTTATCAGTTCTCTAAGCTCTTTAACCTCTGCTTCTAAATCCTGTATTCTGGACATCATCTCTAAAATAATATTATCGTAATTCATAGTTTTCTCTCCAGTATATAATTAATATATAATTCAAAAATCATTCTAATGGAATTCTATCCTGTCATCATTATCTCTTCCTGTCAGATAAGTCCTTGACAAAAAAATGAAACATAAAATATAACAAGAAATAAATCAGGAAACCTACTATAGTTCCAAAAGTATTGGTAACCAGATCATCAATCTGACAATAGCCCCTCTGTGTTAGCAGCTGAATATACTCTATTTCAGCACTTATAAATACACCAGCAGGAATTGTAAGCCATCTAATCCAATTTTTAAAAACCATAGGAAATAATATACCAAATGGGATAAATAAAATAATATTCTCAATAAAATAAGCATGTGTCTGTAATGTATATCCCCAGGTGCTCCAAAGAGTCAGGTCAACAGCGCCTATTCTGCTTCCCTGCTCTCTGGAATAATACACTATCATTATAAGCATATACATATATGTAACTAATAGTCCGCAGGAAAGCATATGCAATATGCAGCTTCTACAGCTTATATTCAATTTGAATATACGACCGATGAGTAAAACAAAGGCATATATTATAATACAAATTATCCCAA
>JAXJVZ010000116.1:0-2478 GCA_036308285.1 Agathobacter sp.
ATGATAATAGGAGCCTTCAAGTTCACAGAAAAATCTTCTACCTTTCTCGGTACGGTTACGGTAACAAGGATAAAAAGATTATCATTATTCAAATCACCTAGTGGTGATAATAACTCATCATTAATTGTCGGACTATAATCCTCCTTTACCTTACATGGATTCATTACCGGAAATGCAGTTTCCCCATCATCCATTGATTGTAACCACATAATTGAAGAGTTTTCCAATCCTTTCTCCTCATCAAAGATCAATGTGAAATTTTTAAAATCCGGAAATCCGATCATTCCTTTTTCGAGAGTTATAATCTTTTCCTCTTCAATATCAATTGTTCCAAAATATCTTGTTTCTGCCTTCATGGCCATACCTCCTTGCTATATAGCATTGATGTCGCTCCGCGACTGTTACTTTGTTACCCCTCTTATAATTCAGGAACGCTCCAGCGTTCTTGCTGCAGAATGTGCGTCAGCTTTGCTGACATCTTCTTTTGCACATTCCTGCAATCCGCCAGAGGCTTTATCTCAGTTGGAGATTGAGACTCCAACTAGAGATAATCCAAAAGTGAAGTCTGTCCCACTTTGCTTGCCGCTGTAAGACTTGCCTTATACGCATTATAAACCGCTGTATAATCAATAATTATGTCAGATAAGTCTCTATCTTCATTTATTGATTTAAGTTCTTCAATTGTAGTATATTGATTCTCTACTCTGGTCTGTATCAAAGTAAGTCTGCTCTGTGAATTTCCTACATCTGTGATTGCCTGATTAACACTTCCCAAATAACCATCAAATCGTGTTATATAATCCCCATACGTTTTCTGAAGATTATCGTCTGCATAATCAGCTTCCTTTTGTGCAGCCTCTAAATAAGTCTTAAGCACAGCCTGTGCATTCTCGTCATCTGCATACTGTGTTTCTTTCATCATTGAATTAATTCTATCTATCTTTTCATGTGCACTTATAGCCTTCTGAACTATATCTATCAGTTCATTTACATCTCTTCGTATGCTTGTATCAAACACATCCTTAGCCTGGGTATTAACAGTAATTTCAGTATTACTTGCCACCGTATACTTTATAGGCTGGTCTTCATAAATAAATTCGATTTCTCTGCCATCTGCATATGATGTGCAATTATAGAAATATTCCGGGCGGGCATCACCTGCATCAAAACCATTTTTGGTATAGGTTGTCTCTAACTCGTACTTGTTATCCAGAATAGTTTTCGCTACATTCTTACCAAAAACAATTTCTCCCGTTTCCTTTATCAGCACAGCAGAATCGTCATTTATTCTTCCTTCTGACAAAGCCTTTGAAAAGTCTTCTGCTGTATCATATACATTATCTGCGCCTTCATTAAAAGTAAGTGTATTAACAACCTCACCATCCTGCTTCATAATAAGGCTATTGTCCGCATCTACCCCACCATAAGCGAGCCTTAACCTGTACAGATTATTTTCTGACACTTCAGAATTATATCTTGCAGTTGTGTCATTTACCACTGACGGAACTGTAACTCCTGCACTGTAATATCTATGTTCTTCAAGATTTGAAGAATCAAAATTCTGAGTTATCTTATAAGATGCCTTTTCTGCATCAGTATTATTAATGAATGTAAGATCCGATGAGGTTCTATATCCGGTAAAAATAGTTCTTCCCGCATAATCAGCATTTCCTTCGGTATACACCTGATCAACCAACGCTGACAACTGCTTTAAAATTGTACTTCTGTCTTCTGCAGTTAAAGCGTCCGTAGAACCATGGACACACTGGGTTCTCACATCAGTAAGTATAGACTTCATATTGTCAAGAGCAGTATGTGTAACATCCAGCCATGCCTGTGCATCCGGAATATTATTTTCCGAAAACTGCTCAATATGTGTCATACTCGTTGTCATTCTAAGAGAACGAATCGCGATAACAGGGTTCTCAGAAGCCTTAGATATCTTCTTCTGGGTGGTCATCTGTGTATTGTACTTGTCCACAAGCCCTTTAACCCCACCAATATTACTCTTAGAATTGCCCATGATCATATTGTTCGTAATTCTCATATGTACATTCTCCCATTTCAATTATCTAACTATTCGAGTCACCTTGTGAATAATTACTATCTTACGATAAATATGTCTTCCCTGACAAAAATCCTTTTTCTAAGCTCTCGTACCAGTTATATCGACCAGTCTCCCCAAATTCTTAACCGTTGGGGACGGTGTTTTCCGGCTTTTTATATGTCCCCTGTGGCCGGCTCATTATCCGGCTGCACAGATTGAGGGCATGGGCTCTCCAGACAGTCTTGCAGTAAAAACGAGCCGTATAGTATACAAATGGTGGCTGTCCAAACGAGGTGTCGATAAATCTTAGAGTTCATCTCACAGCCTAGGGGAAATTTGCCAGGACGGCAAATTTAGGTGATACGTGACACGGATGTCACTTATCACCGACCCGTACCCATTCAAGAACGTTCCAGCGTTCTTGCTGCGGA
>JAXJVZ010000117.1:0-1982 GCA_036308285.1 Agathobacter sp.
ATCTACCTCTATATCATAGAATTTCTCTAATGTACTTATTGAGCAGTCTATTCCGTAAAGACCACAATGTGTAAGCTTGTCCTTCTCTAAGTTCTTTGACTTTGTTGTTCCTACATATGTATCTCGCGGAGTATTTAGAAGCAAAATCTGCTTAGTTGTCGGGTTTACAACAGCAAGAATATTTACGTCACTTCTACTTGTCTGAAGTGTACTTGTAAGAGTATCTGAACCACTTACATATGCAATAAATGGTTCTTCTGCCAATGATTTTTCTTTATTATCCTTTTTTGTGTCTTCCTTTTGTGGTCTTTCCTCTAACACTTTATATTCATAAACAATTCTTGTATCATCTGCAAACATGAAATATTTTTCCTGTTCAGCAAGAATATGGCTATATGCCTCATTCATAATTATTGCATCGACTTCTTCTTTAAAAAGTGCATCGACCATATCTGTCACATTGTCATAAGCGATTGTAGCAACACTTGTACTAAGCACCTTATTAATATCGCCAAGCGCTAAGGTCGTATTTTCATAATCGAACTGTGGTGTAATTGCAAATTTGTAATCCTTTATATCTACAATTGACTGGGCGGCATTAGATTTCATAACGTATACACCAACCACATTACTTGTTGTAGTCTCCATTGTAATAGATGATACTGTATGATTAATCTTTCCTACAAACACTGCTCCTGATATACTTGATGCAATTATAATAACCGATAATATCGAACCTATAATCTGACGTACTCTTCTAAGCGCAACACTGTTTCCTTTAATTAATAAAAATATAATTGTAATGATTACAAGTAATAATACTGCCCCTGCGGCTATCAAAAGATATCTTGTTGGAATCATATTTAGCCATACTATCTGCATACCTGCCGCTGCCACTGCTGCAATCTCAAGTATAATTAATAGTATTGCAAATATCAGCCATCGCCTTCTTGACTTAGATTCATTTGTTCCTTTCACTTTTTGTTCCTCTTTTCTTTTGTAGTATCAGTTGTGACTTCTATTCAGCTGTCCAACTGTATATCCATTCTTTCCGGCATTTTTGGTCACATATAAAAATTCATCTGCTGCAGAAAGAAAATCAAAAACCTTATATTTTTTCTGTGGAATGTCACAGCATAATCCCTGCGATATTGTCACCAGCGTATCCACCTTTGAATATTCATGGGTTATATTTTTTGATCTTATAATTTCTTGTAGCTCTATAGAATACTTTCTGGCTGTTTCCACATCAATTCCATGATAAATTATTACAAATTCATCTCCACCGTATCTTGCGGCAAAACCACCATATTCCTTTGCCATATACATAAGCGAATCGGCTACAGCTTTGATACACTGGTCACCTGCATGATGGCCGTAATTATCATTGTACTCCTTGAAATAATCTATATCCAGTATCTCTATCGCCATTGTGCATTGATTCTTATTGCAATACTCGTATGCCTCCTCAAGATAATCATTGAGTTTAAATCTGTTATACAAGCCTGTAAGCTGGTCGGTCTCAGATTTCACTGCAAGAATCTGATTCTCGATTTCCGCCTTTCTTCTTGCTTCATTCGCATATTCGAGATTACTTCTTAGATAAAGAACATTTTTAACCATGTCCTTAGATTCTTTCTCCTGTCTTTCCGTCAACTCGAAATATAAGCCAGCTGATTTAAGATAATCCGCACTTATTTTGTGCTTGCGATAGTATTTTATTTTAAGGGCTATCTCTTTCTGGAGCATATATGTAATATTTACACTTTTTACCATGGGTTCAATGGTCTCCATCAGATTCCAAAATTCTTCATCTTTTCCACATTCAAATAATAGTCTGGCGTGCTGATACAAATCATCGAATATATCCATAAGTGTAATATCATCACACAAAGCCTTGTCTATCTGCGTAATACATTTATCTCGCTCGGCCACCTCACCCTTGCTATGATAAAATGCTGCTTTTGCACACAGGACACCCA
>JAXJVZ010000118.1:0-5434 GCA_036308285.1 Agathobacter sp.
AAATTGTGCAAACACATAATTTAAGGGTTTCATTACCTGTTATAATTTATTATTAAATTCTTGGCAAACCCTTATAAATACTAACTTTTCTGTATGTGTGCTTTTCCTTATGTGTTCCCTTGTGTTATATCGTTTCACAAGGATTTACGAACCCCCATAAGGGCAAAAACAAGGGAAGCAAAATCACATAACACATTATAACACAATATGAATGGACTGTGTGAACTGATTGAAATGCTTTTAGATTTTACAGAAAAGAGGATTGATTGCTGGGAGGCAGAAAAGAATTTAAAAACAACTCCCGGTTCTGAATGTGCTTTGAATGCTCTTGCCATAGACAATCCTATGGAGTATGCACGACTTTACTTAGATGGGACTATGCAGATGTGGATTGATGCAGAGGACAGTTTAGAGGTATGGTAACTATACAGGCGGATTGCTAAGAATTGGCAGTCCGCCTTAAATAATCTCAAGAAAAATATGAGTGGAATATTATAGGTATGCGTGATAAAATATAGAGCGAAAATTGAAGTTTACGCATAATGGAGAAGATAGTGAAATGAATAATAAAAAGATAAAATCCAATAATGAAATTTCGGAGTTATGTTCTTTTTCACTTGGAGGGTATCAACAAAAGGTGTTGATAGAAGGGAAAAGTAAAGATGATCCAATAGTTATAACCTTGCATGGTGGACCGGGGACACCAATACCATTTTCGGTTGGATGCAGAGGATTATTTCCAGTATTTACAGATGAGTTTATTATGGTTTATTGGGACCAACTTGGCTGTGGAATAAATAACCATGTGATTGATGATTCATTTTCCATTGATACCTTTGTTCAGATGACAGAAGAACTGATAGAAAAGGTAAAGGTTAAATTTCCAAATAACAAGATAATGATATTTTCAACTTCTTGGGGGTCTATACTAAGTGCTAAGTTATTGGAAAAGAATCCTTTTGCTGTTGATAGTGTTATTGCCTGTGGTCAGATAATTAAAGATGTGTTTATTTGTGATGAAGTGAGGAACACTTTAACGGAAACAGGTATTCCGATGAAGAAATTGGAAAAAATCAAAAATGTAACCGTAGATAATTTTAAAGGGAACGACTTGCAATTGATATCAAATGCACTTCGTAAATATACTAATGCCTATCAAAATAAAATTGGTAAGAAAGCACCAATGGGAGCTATTATAAAAGGATTGTTGACGAGTCCTGATTACAAAATGAAAGATTTTAAAGCAATTATGGTAAACGGATATATGAAGAATACTTCATTATGGAAAGAGATAATACATATTAACCTTACAGAGCAATTAAAAAGTGTACAGATTCCGTACATAATTTTGCAGGGAGATACAGATATAGTTGCTTCTACAAAATCAGTAGAAAAATTAGTGAATAGTAGCAATAATGCAAATTTAGATTACAAGGTGGTTGCTAACACGGGACATATGCCTGGTGTAGAAATGATGGACACATTATTAGTTGTATTAAAGAAATGTAAACAGCAAAGTTGATTTCAAAGAGAGACAAATTTCAGTTGTGCATGAGTTACAATGTGCCATCTTGAACATATGTGAAGAAGATTGGAGGTATTCATAGTGAAGGAATTAAAAGCGAAAGAATATAAACGCTTTGAAGATATCAAACAAATTCGACCGGATGGAACTGAGTTCTGGTCTGCCAGAGAACTTGCACCGGCATTAGAATATACCAAATGGGAAAATTTTCATAAAGTAATTCGGCGGGCAATGCTGGCTTGTGAAAATAGCGGAAGAAGTATAGAGGAATGTTTTCCCGAGGTCAGGAAAACATCAAATATGCCTAAAGGCGGCACAAAGCCAATGGTTGATTATGAATTGACCAGATATGCATGTTATTTGATTGTGCAAAATGGTGATCCCAGAAAAGAAGTAATTGCATTAGGACAAACATATTTTGCAATTCAAACATATAGGCAAGAGGTTGCAGACCATTTCAATGAGTTAGATGAAGATAGAAGGCGTTTGGTTGTTCGAGGGGATATTAAACAGTGGAATCAAATGCTTGCTGAAACTGCACATAATGCCGGAGTGATTACGAATGAAGAATTTGCAATCTTTCAGAATGCGGGTTATATGGGCTTATATGGCGGATTGGATGTTGATGACATTCATAAGAGAAAGCATCTTGAGGTCGGTCAGAAGATACTTGATTACATGGGAAGTACAGAGTTAATTGCAAATCTTTTCCGTATTTCGCAGACAGAAGAAAAATTAAGAAAAGATGAAGTGGATAATGCCCAAACTGCTACTTCCATTCACTATTCTGTTGGTAAAGAAGTACGCAGTGCTATAGAAAAAATAGGTGGCACCATGCCGGAGGATTTACCGACACCAGAGAAAAGCATACAAGAAATTGAAAAGGAGCAGATGGCTCGGTTAAAGGCAAAAGCGAAAGCCGGAAAGTTAATGCTTGATGAGTAGATGGATTGAAGTTT
This sequence comes from Agathobacter sp., assembly GCA_036308285.1. Taxonomy (GTDB): domain Bacteria; phylum Bacillota; class Clostridia; order Lachnospirales; family Lachnospiraceae; genus Roseburia. The sequence continues at coordinate 2,485 of JAXJVZ010000118.1, forward strand.
ATACACTATTGGTAGCATACTGAAAGGATAGCAAATGTGCTATCCTTTTTGTGTAATTAAGGCAAGACAGGAAAAGATTTAGTATAGTTCTTGTGATATCTTATATGTGTAGCTACAAAATGATTTTTGGAGGTGTTTGGATGCATCTAACGGTTATTCAAAAATCCATTGATTATATTGAGGATAATCTAAAAACCGATATTACAGCAAAGGAACTAAGTGAAATGGCAGGATTTTCAATGTTTCATTACTACCGGCTGTTTCAAAGTGCGGTCGGAATGCCTGTTATGCAATATATAACAAGGAGAAGATTGCTTAATGCATTGTATGATATGCACTGCGGAGAGAAAATGGTGGTAGTCGCATTGAATTATGGCTTTGAAACGCAAGCAGGCTTTTATAAGGCTTTTGTTCGTGAATTCGGATATACGCCGACGGAATTTCTCAATAGGAGTAAGAAAAAGAAGCCGTACAGAATCAATCTATTTAAGGAGGAACACATAATGGTATCACACAAAATATTGAAAGAAATTTTAAAAAAATGGAGATTGGAGAATGAAAAGCTGGCTGATGTTGTATATGCAGAAACCGGTAATATAAGCGAATCTGCATGTTATGTTGGAGATAATTATGTTATCAAATTCTCATCAAATTTAGGAAATGTAGAGAAACATATTTCCTTATCACAAGAAATGGAAAACGTTGGATTATTAACTGCTGTGCCAATAAAAACAACAGATGGAAAGTATGTAGTTACAAATGGAGAACTGTATTTCTATGTTACGAAGCGTTTGGTCGGTGAACAATTAAAAGCAAGTACAATGTATCTTGAAGATTATGTACCAAAGGCACGATTTATCGGCGAAATTATCGGTCAGCTAAGTACTGCTCTCGCCAAAGTAGATGTCATTGCAAATCAAGCTAACATCTTCAAGAGTGCAGAAACATGGGCAATTCCAACTTTGACCTCAAAAATGAATTTGTCTAAAAACTTCATAGAAAGGTACAAACAGGTATTTGGGGCTATCTATGAATCTTTACCGCAGCAGGTGATTCATCGTGACCTTAACCCTGGAAACCTCATTCTAAGCGGTGACAAGTGGGGGATTATTGATTTTGACCTTAGCGAAAAGAATGTCAGGATTTTTGACCCATGTTATGCTGCCACCGCTATATTATCCGAGAGCTTTGAGGCTGATAATACTGATAAACTGAATCAGTGGATTATGATATATAAGAACATATTGTACGGATATGATGAAATTGTAAAACTTTCGGATAACGAATGGAAGGCAGCTCCATATGTTGTTATTGCAAATCAGCTTATATCAACAGCGTGGTTTTCAGAACAGGAAAAGTATGGAGAGCTTTATGAAACAAACAAGAAAATGACGGAATGGATGTTACTGAATTTTGATAATATGTTGTTTGATTAGTAAAAAAGAATCTGTTGCCCTATTCACACTATATGGATAGGGCAAATTTGTGAAACTATCTTGCCCCTCTATCCTTATGTTGAAGGTAATGCTGTTCCGTCTGCTGTCGATTAGCCTTTTCTCTGTCATACCGCTGTAAGCGTTCTGTGAGAGTTTCTTTTCTTTGAGGCTTTTCGTCATAAGTTGTTTCCCATTCTCGCACTTCCTGCTGATATTTTTCATAAGCACTTTGGGCTGTCCGGAATGTTGTGTAGAAGTCCTGTACGGTTGCAAATCCGTACTTTCTGACGGTATTGGACAATCCGGTCTTACGGATGTTGATTTCATCCCTTTTGTCGGCTATCTGTCGCTCTAAGCTGTCCTTTTGGGTAAGTCTTGCAATTCCACGAAGGTCACTAAGCTGTATCTCCAGATTGCCCCTTTCACGCTCGGCTTCAAATATCTGCTTGTTCTGTCTGTCAAGCTCATCCTTAACCTTAACATATTTCAGATATACTGCTGCATCAGGCGGCATTTCAGGTCTTGGTGGTATCTGTGACGTTGGTGCTTTCACAGCATTTTCTTTCGGAACTGCTGGTATATCGGCAATGCCCGGTGTGACAGACTTTTTCACTACTTCAACTTTTTCTGTAATCTCCACCGGTTCTGCAATCGTGTCAGCATTTAGTACCTCACTGATTTCTTTGTCAAAATCAATTTTCCTGCCGTATTCCTTTTCAAGTGCTTCGTGGAATAACTTATTCTTTAATTCCATTGCGGCTCTGAATACTTTGGAAATAAGGCTTGCCAGTGCTGTTGTGGCTGTAATAATGATACTGCGAAGCATATCCGGTCTGTTGCCCCATAGGTTAATGGAATCACGGATGCGGTCTGTAATATATTCTTTTTTTATGTGCCGGATTTCTTCGTCCGGCACATTGGTAACAATGGCTCGGTCTACCTCACGATTCCAACACATACGAACCTCGTTATCTGCCTTTATCTGTTCCTCTTTGGGATTATTTTTGCCTATTTTCTTAGTGGCAAGGTATAATCCGTTTTTGTCAAATACATGAAGCTTTTCCTTGTCATCCTCTATCAGCAGATTGATAAGGTCAGTATAAAAATGCTTGGCTTCGTCCAGATAATTTTCCTGCTTGAACAGCTTGTTTTTGGCAGTAAATAAGATTCGCTCATAGACCTCGCCTTTTTTGATTATTTTACAGCCCTTACGGACATTTCCACTATCATCCATTATCTCTTTCTTGGTGCGTACATGCTTTTTCTGTTCGTTGTAGAACATATTGCGTGTTGCAATCTTTTCTATGGGCTCCCGTAACAGTTCCCTTTCAGAAAAGATGAGATGGATATGATAGTTGGTCTTGCGTTTGTTGTGGTGCAGGGCTGATACACACTCCACACCATATTTTTCCTTAAAGCGGTTGGTAAACATCTGTAACAGCCTGTCAGGGTCGTACAAATCGGGAAACGATTCCGGTAATGCTATAATCAGTTCCCTTGCCTCGATACATTTC
>JAXJVZ010000119.1:0-11258 GCA_036308285.1 Agathobacter sp.
GAGAGGTACCATGAATCTTCAGAGTGATTTCAATTTCATCGCCAGGCTTAAACTCACCTAGATTGTAAGCCAGCTGTTCAGTGTCCTTGTGCTCAAAGAACAGAGGCGCCACAGTACGCTTAGCACGACGCTTTGCGCGAGAGCCAGCACCACCGGCAACCTGACCACCACGAGGAGCGCGAGCAGGAATATACTTCTTACATACTTCATGACCATTTACAACAGTGATGGGGTCACCAACCTTAAAAGTAGAAACATCAACACCAGTAAAAGCCAGAGAAGACAGAGGACAAACCAGACCATCAGACTTCTGACCACGCAGAGAGATAGCCTTAATATTTCGCTTATCGGGGTCCATATAGCCAGGACCCTTAGTGCCATCAGGCATTACACGAAGCAGATTGTTATTCAGACAGAAATCCAGGGACAACTGACCATCTACGGGGAAGTAGATTACAATCTCTTCTTCATTAGAATCCAGACCAACACAAACAGTATTACCGAAACAATCTGCCAGCAGCATCTTATTTGCGTTGGGATGCTCACGAACATTCTTGAGCTTAGTTACATATCCACAATATGCCATTTTCATTATCCTTTCTTATTAACAAATATCTAACATATTAAAAATGCCACAAAACACGGGAACAATTAAAATATAGGACAGCATCCACCATCCACTTGCGCCGTAAACCAGGATAGAAACTACGGGCATTGCCGCAATCCATACCATAGCTACCGTACAAAATGCTTCGAATAAAAATACAAAACCGCTAATAAATCCAAAAAGGAATCTCTCAATCATCAATAATTTCCTCCCCATAAGGAATTACCAGTTTTTCACCACACATGGGACATTCAACATACTCATAATTCATAGGTGGATCGGAAGCGCGTACATCAGCAGGGGTATATGCGAGAATCGTTTTACATTCGCCGCATTCAATTTCTTTCTCTGCCAGATTACCAATTTCAACAACTCTCATATTATCCCCCTTAACATTTTGATTTATTATTTTTTGAGAGCGTATACAAACATACGAAATGCTTACAGTAATGATTGCCTCGAGCCATAGATTGTAGCATTTCATCATTCTTATCATAAAGACAAGAGATATCTTTTACTTTCATATTCTTTTCGTCCAAGTCTACCTTGCGGTAAACACATTCAGAACAAGTACCATAACACTCTTGACAAGCAAAAGCAGGAACGTCAGGTAGTTTTTCCCAAATCTCTTCAAGAGTCATAATCTGTCGTTCAAGCGCGGTATTCTTCATAAAAGATACAACTCCATCCTCCCAAGGGAAATGCTGAGTTGCGAGATACTTAACAAAAGTATAATGCTTATTAAAAACCATATCTACCGCTTCACCGCGCGTATAGAGCTTACCTATAGCGTCGACAGAATCATAACCCTTGCTCCATTTCCATCCGAAAATATTAAAGCGATAGTCTTTACTCAAATCTTCATTTCCTTCTGGATTAGCGCACTCAATAGTGTAAATCCATTTATCAATATTTCTTAGCATATTTAATCACCTCAAGGTTTGCGGTAAATAACCATGGCAGAATAACGATAAATACTTGCACTCTGGTCTACAGCATACTTAATATCAATAATATCAAGTTTCTTGCCATAAGTGTCCAACCAGCGATTAATTTCACTTTCCAAAGAATCCGGAAAAGATGCAGTCAGTATTTTAACTTTCATAATTTCATATCCTTTCTTTACTTTGTATATATATTATAACATATTTTTTTTAAAAAATCAATATATCATCTTTTTGCTTGGGCTGACGGGTGTGAGGCTCGTTTGCCGCCGAAGCAGGTATAGCACCCACTGGATTGAGCAAAATAAAATTAAAGGGGGCACAAGCCCCCCCCTTAATCAAGATATTTAGATGCCATACTAATCATGTCCCATGTAATTCCCATAGCATAAGGGACAGGAACAATCTCATCGTTTTCATAAACTGCGCCGTAAATTACACCATCCTGGTAAATCTGATAAGGCAAGAAACCTTCTAGATAAATGTATACTACTTTAGTTTGTAGATGGTATACTACATAATAGTTATATTCCCAGTCATGAGAGATAATGCCATATTCATTGAAGAAAGCTTTTCTTTCAATGCCATTCTCATCAATAACCGTACCTCCGCAAGCACACAAACCAAGACACATTACTAGAGCCAACAGCAAACAAATAATCTTCTTCATATTATCCCCTTTACTTCTTCTTCCCCCAGATAGCAATCGCACTAAATCCAGAAATCATTAAAATACAAATAATTAAAAATTGCCGCATATTTTATTTCTCTTTATCATCTTCTATAAACCAATACTGTAATTTATGATAAATCCAAATTGCTACGCACATGGCAAGCATATTTGAGATAATTTCTAGAAGAGTAAATCCCATACATAACTCTAGAATAATACATATCACAATAATAATTATACTTAAAGCTGTTTTACTTATTTTCATTTACATTGCCTCCATAAGATATTGATTTCCTAATAACATTTCTAATGTTATATTATTTCGTTCCCAATAAGGAATACGAATCAATTCGATATGATGAGATTTAGCATATTCGTTTTTAACTATATCTTTATTTTTTCGTTCTAATAATTTGTTTCTAAAATAATTTATTTCTTGATAATGCTATCTTCCATCGAATTCTATTAATCTATTATATTCTGGTAAATAAAAATCATATCGAGGATGAAATCCAGTTTCTTTGTATATAAAATCTTCAAAAATTTTTTCTTTTTCAAATTTTATATTATTCTATTCTAATATTTTTTGAATATTAATTTCTCCAATAGAAGCTTTAATACAACCGCAAGATTGAGTATCTCCAGAAATTAAACTCCCACTGGAAATATCTTTTTCTTCACCACATTCACATTTACAATGCCATATAATATGACTTCCGCTACGCTTTTTTGTTGGATATAATGCAGTTAATTTACCAAAAACCTAACCAGTTAAATCTTTTGATTGCGCTTTAGATATAGCATCATTAGTTAAACATCCACAAGATTTTCGTAATTTTAATAAATTAACAGGTATATTTTCTTCTTTCCCACAGTCACATTTACAATGCCAAACATAGCAATTATCATATTTCTAATCTAATTTATATAAAGCAGTAATAGCTCCAAATCTTTGTCCTGTTAAATCTTGCGTATGAATTTGTGAACTAATTTCTTTTGCATAACATCCACAAGATATTGTTTCTCCAGTTGTTAGATTAGTATGTCTTATTACTTTCTAATTTCCACAGTCGCACTAACACAACCAATAAGAACGTTTTTTCTTTTTGCTAATTTCTATATCTTTATCAATTACAACTAAACGACCAAAGCGCTAACCCCTTAAATCAATAGTTTTTCCCATTTATATTTTCTTCCTCCAATTTAGATAATATTAATGAATAAATAATTTTACTCATAGTAGTATTTTTTTTATCTGCAAGTTTTTGTAATGCCTCCTTAACACTAGAAGGCATTCTAATCTCGATACGAGCATCTTTATTCTCTTTCACTTATTCATTTCACCTCTATTATCTATAAAATTTATCCGTACAAAATTTTATAATTTTGTCCGGACTTTTAAATTAAAATGCTTCTTGAAGGATTCTTTTTCTTACGGGATTTCTTAACTTGATTAGAGCTTTTACTTCCAGCTGACGCACTCGCTCGCGTGTAACGCCAATGATTTCACCCACTTCTGCAAGTGTGTGCGGATGGTCGGTGTCAATGCCAAAGCGCAGTTTCAGAATGTTAGCTTCACGCTCTCCCAAAGTATCAAAGACGCTGTTAATAATTTCCTTATTTGCCTCTGCTACCAGATTATGATAAGGATTTACAGCATTATTGTCGGGCTGTAGATCGCCAATTGTAGCGTCATCGTCTTCGCCCACAGGAACATCCAGGGACGCAGTTGCCTGGCTCATATCAAGAGCCACGCGCACCTTATCAACATCACTGCCGATATACTCTGCTACTTCTTCCTCTGTTGGAGTACGACCCAGCTGCTGAGTTAGAGGACCATATGCTCTCTTAATTTTACTGGTGAGTTCTGCAATATGCGCGGGAATACGAATATTACGAGACTGATTGCTCAGCGCTCTACCAATCTTTTGGCGAATCCACCATGTAGCATAAGTAGAGAAGCGATAACCCTTTGACAGGTCAAACTTCTTGGCACCCTCAATCAGTCCAGTATTGCCCTCCTGGATAAGATCAAGCAGAGGCAGACCGCATCCCTTATATTTCTTGGCAACCATAACGACCAGGCGCAGATTATGAAGAACCATTTCTTCAACAGCTTCTTCGTCGCCATTGGCGATACGAATAGCGAGAGCCTTCTCTTCCTCAAAAGTCAATAGAGGAATCTTACTAATCTCTTTCAGATAAAAACGAGTGGAGTCTTCAACAATACCAGAGTAATCCAGTTCTTCATCGTCTTCAACCTCAAACGCATCCAGAATATCTTCCTCTGTTAGTTCAAGAATATCTTCCATAAATTACCTCCCATTATTCTCCCATAGCCTTATAAGCCTTGTAACCCTTCCAATGTCTTACCGCATCAATACAATCACTCATCCAGCATGCACCAGCGATAAAAGCATACCATTTAGCAGGAATCATTGCGGCAGCGATGGGCCACAGAATAATCAATAGCACATCAATGATAAACAAAATTAAATAATATCTAGTCTCCATCTTCATTTTTTTTACCTCCATCCATAAACACTAGTAATCCAATAGCCACCATCATGGTCACTACACTTCATAGAAATTTCCAAACTATCTTGGAAATATAACCAACTCCAACAAAAAGCCTCAAATTGAGCTTCCATTGCGAAGTCCATAAAAAGTTCTTCAATGTCTGCTTTATTAAAAGAAACTGCGAGAGGTTCTCCATTATACATAAGAATCCATGCTTTATCTTTCTCCAATCTTCTTACCTCCCCGCTTACGCTTGCGCTCAGTTGCATTGTCGATAGTTTCTCTGTGAATTGTATAAATATTAGCTGTGGGACCGGTTTTAAGAAATTGATTTAAATTGATAGGTTCATAACCAATAACATCAGCACAAACATTCTTATGACCCTTGCGTTTATAACCCTGATGATCATGCCCATGTAAATTGTAGGCCCAAGGTACATCAACAGGTTCGTGAGAGAGAATCAATTTTTCTCCAATAATAAGTGCGCCAGAAAATACCCAATCAAATACTTCTTTATATTTTTCCATGCCGCAGTCATGATTACCAGCAATAAGAATTTTATGACCACGCAGCTTTTTTACATATTCCAAACTGCCACAATCACCACAGAGAATAAGCAAATCTTTTTTACCTACTTTTGCGTTAATACGATGCACAAGCTCATCATCAGAAGGGCGCGCAGGAAAAGCGCGCTTTAAATCATCCTCTGCAAAATGAGTATCAGAAATAATGTGGATTGTTTGATAATCTTTCCACATTTCATTAAACATATCATAAACGCCGGGCAGAGCCATTTACATTACCTCCAAACTAAACGCAAGACAATAGTAGTTACAGTAAAACCAACACAAAAACCCAGGAATAAACTTAAAATACTAGACATTATTTTTACCCTCCTTAATAAATCCAGTCACTGGAACGAATATACAGAGGGATGATGCCAAGCAGGAACCAACCTTCATAGTGCTTAGTGGGACCATGATACTTATATTTAGTTCTATGCCACTTACGCCTAATAATCATTTTTCATCCTCCTGCTTCTTGATACGAATTTTCATATTCAGATAACGGAATGCCTTAATGCCCTTTTTACCATCAATAATATTGACTTCCTTGGTCTTAGCTCGGTTCAGTAGAGTGGTGTAGCGCTTAGCAATTGCTTCATAGGAAGCATCGTTCATATTAATAGAAGGTCCGCCAGTCTTAGCTTCACGCTCTTTGATAACTTCAACAGCATGAGCATAAGCATCTGCGATGGTAGTGAATTCTTTATTATTCATAATATAGCACTCAATATCATCAGGAGTATAATCAGTACGATTATATCGCTTCATGTGACTTCTATCAACTTCAGGCTCTTTAACCTTAGGCTGCTTCGCAGTAGGACTATCCTGTTTAATAATCAAGAAGTCCTTTTTGGCACGGTCTCTATTGACAGCCTGGGTAACCCATTCCAGATTATCCACCGCATTGTTTCTCTTATTGTGGTCCAGATGGTCAACAGTAAGATTTTCCATATCCTCAGTAGGCTTCCAGGTCTTCATTACCAGACGATGGGCAGTCTGATAACCATTGCGAGTCTTGACATAAATGTAGCCATTAGAACCCATCTTAATAGGCTTGGGCTGCTTATGTTCATCTTTGAAATGACCTGTATTAGAAACATACAGACGAAATTCCTTGTTCCACTTCCACTTCTCAACCTTAAAAATAAATCGGGGACAAATGAATCTGAACATACACAGCACATCCTTTATTTTTTTTATTTATTTATTCCTTAACTTTGTATATATATTATAACATATTTTTTATAAAAAATCAAAAAAGGGTTTTACATCTTGTGTAAAACCCTTTTAAATTAGATAGCTAAGAAAAACCATTTCAATGAAGCAATTAGAAAGCCAATCGCCACACCACCATATCCAACTCCCATGGTTGCGTAAATAATTTCTTGAGAAATTTTAGAATTATCCATTATTCCTACAACAATTGCTATTGCCAAAAATATTAGTAACGAACAAAAACCAATCTCAAACATGCTCGCTTGCCTCCTCCCATGCCAACCATATAATTGTGGCTGCCATAAAGACGATTACAATGCCATTAAAAAGAATGGCAGGAGCTAATGAGAATACAAATGCTAATGCCGCAATCACTACTACGTTGATGCCGACAATTGCCGCAATCCATAGTGCGAATATAAAAATCCACTTAATAATAAAGGGAATCATCCAAAGTAATCTCTTTATCAGTTTCATCTTCATCCTCCAAAAGCATATCAAGTGCTGTTTCTGTTATATCTCCTATGTCAATATTATCTCCATAGGATGCTGTTGTTTCTTTTACTACTGGATGTAGAAACAATACTGTCAGTCCGTAGATGATTATAAACGCTAGCCACCAACTTATTGCGAATGTTAGACCCAGAAACAGCATAATTACTGCTGCTACTGGAATTGCCCAAAATAAAGTTTGAGCTAATATCTTATCAATTTTTGGGAATTTCATATGTACTTCTTACCTCCGTATTTACGGTATTCAGACATCTCTTCATCGCGTCGTTCTGTATAATACAAAATCTGTTGAGTGGTAAAATCAATTTCATTACTATGCGCTTTCATTTGAATGTCATCAAATTCAGAAGTGTCAACTGCGTTCAGCTCATCAAGTCGCTCTTCCCAGTGGATAATATCTACCTGATAATCCATCGCATCTTTAATACAATTTCGTCTCTTCTCATCTCTATCCTTGGCGTTTTCCCAAGAACAATAAATAATAACACCGACAACGACAGCAATTACGAGATACAGGAACAGGATAGGGTGTGCAATTGCGGCAATAAAGAAATGCCAGCAAGCATAAAGTGCCAGACCAACACAGAAGATTATGCTCACGGCAGTAAGAACATTGGCGAAGAAATCCTCCCACAGTAACTTTTTCTCACTCTTCTGATAAGCTTCAAAGCTATACTTTTTAACCATAATTACCTCCAATTGCGGCAATGGATAATGTTATCCATATATCGCTCATAAGCAGAAAGTTCTCGCTCCAAGTCTTCAAGCTGTCGCTTAATCTTATCTCGTGCGGCAACTTCGTTATACTTAACGGCCAGTTCATAATCAGTTACGAGTTTATGATGCTCTTCCTTATGCTCTTCGTATTTCTTCTTGGCCCATCTATAAGTCTTTGCCTGATGAATACCCAGAAGCGTACCACCAATGATGACCAAGGTGATACAAACGATTACAATAGCAAAGATTTCACCAACAACTACAGCAAGGGCTTCAGAGAATATCATAAGAAGCCACAGTCCTCCGGCGAAAGCGCCGACAATGCCAAGCACAGATAAAACTGCCTTAACAATTACCCAAAATCCATACCAAAATGCTTTCCACATAATTAGTCCTCCCATCCCGCAAGTCTGCGCGCAGTAGATTCCATTCGGTCCATTGTAGCAGAACTAGCTGCTGCTAACGCAGATTCATTTCTCTTGGTAATGCGTTTCCAAGATACTTTCACATTTACGCCCGATTCATCGCCCCAGTTAGCTCGCTCAACTTCTATCTCATAGCCCAGCTCAGTCAGAAGTGTTCGGATAGCATCAGCAACTGCTACATTAGGCGCCTTGATAGGGTTGCCCAGCTTCCATGACTCGGCAGCTGCCGCAATCTTAACTCGCTCATTGAAACTTTCATGTTCCAGAACTTCCAAAGCCTGCTGGCGGAGTACTTCCTTCTTATGATTTTCTGCCATTGTACTCAAATCAGATGCTTCAATAGCCGTAATAATATCCATAATATCCTCCTTACCAGCTTACATAAATCAGCATTTCATTATGATAACCCATCTCGCGTAAAGCTTTAACCAGCTTAATCTGATTTTCCAGGCGCACGATAGGACTTCTACGATGCATACACTGATAATCTTCTTCATCCTCAAATTCTTCGGGAGTTAAATCACCCCAAGATGCTTTTTCATCTTCTAGCTCTTCTCTGAGCATTTCCAGGGTATCGCTGTCACAGCCGATAGAACGATAGCTGTCATTCTCAGCCATCTGCGCAAATTCGCAATCAGACCAATGTGCGCCAATCAACTCGCGCACATCTTCGCAATTAATATAGGGAACATTATGTACTTTAACCATATTACATAGCCTCCAATACTTTTTTACGGAAATCCAGTTCATTATCAATCAGTTTGTGTAGTCTGATAATGAAATCATCATCTTCACAAATGCCGCAGATTTCAATGCCCCGATTGATAGTGCCTTTAATCATATCTGCGAAGCACTCAAATGCTTCAATATCGTCAAGGGCGTCGGCAATCTTATGTGCTTGTTCTCTTGTCATAATATCAATTCCTTTCAATAAATAAAAAGCGGTTTTATTATTTATTCTGGCGAGACCCGCAAACTCCCAGGCATCCGGGTTCTGCTACTTTTGGATTACCCCTTGAAAACCTCATCAGCCAGTTTTTCCCGACTCCATCTGCCTGTCGTATGATGGTTTCACGTACCACCTATCGCATTCGCACGACAACCTCCCTAATTTCTGTGGCGCTATGGTTGCCTTAGCGCGAGGACGATGCCCCAGAGCATAAGCTCCTCCGTAGCTCATAACACCGTAACGGTAGGGCGGGTTTTTTGGAAGGTTTTTTCCTTAACCTTGTATATATATTATAACATAATTTTTAATAAAAATCAATAAAAGCATTTTTGGTTTGGGTAAACGGTCCTGGGGCGCGATGCCGGGCGAGCGCAGCCTTAGGAGCCACTGTATTAAAAAAACCTCCCATTATAGGGAGGTTTGTATTGATTTAATCAAAATTATATGGTATAATTTAATTAGAATAAATATTATTTATCCTCGTCATCATACCATTGACAGCTACAATAGATTTGCCGCAGGTGTGTCCGCAAGCAGGATATAAAGAACAATCTTCATTATGTTTACATTTAAGCATTAGGTCTCCTCCAACTCTTACACATACCAGCCTCTCGCAGGCACATACAATTCTCTTCATCCCAACAAGGGCAACCCTTCATACAGGTCTCCTTCTCACGCTCAGGGTTGCGCACGATAGTCTGCATCTGCATATTACCCTGTCTAATTACCTTTTGGACCTGTTTAGGAATTTGAATATTACTTGTTTCAAATTCGCAATAGCGAGCCTGTGCGCAAGTAGCGCAGGTGCCGATACGTTCAGCGCACTGAGGACATGACAGAATTACATTATCATATTCATCATTCATAACAACGATTTCACCCTTACCAGGAATTAGACTGCCGCAGAAACCGCAAACAGGTGAATCGTGTCCGACATACTTGCGGCAAGCGGGTTCATCATCATTCACTTTCTCCTGGAACACAGGACAGATTCCATTGTTTCGTTTTAAGATTAGGCAATTGCCGCAAGTTCTCATACATATCTCCTTAATATACAGAGTTGACAATATAAATCAATGGTTCATCCTTTACATAATTATAACATTCAAGACTATTGGCTAGTTCTAAACGTACTTCTTCAAAAGGAAAACCGTCAATCCTCATTGTCTTTTGAGTTATTTCTTTACTTAAATCTGGCAAAGACATCGCAGTACCGAGTGGTATACTTGTAATATAATCGCCAAGAAATATTTCTTCATAATAATATCCATCTGGATACCACCAGTTATCTTCATATTTATATTCAGTTAATTCATTGATTGTTTCCTGTAATTCAACAGGAATCTACCAACCACGCATAATTACACATTCATAATTCACACTCATGGTGCTACTCCTTCCCAATTCTGTGCGAAAGTTGAGTCCTCACAAGGAGTGTTTTCGCATTCAACTGCTTGCTTAAGTTTGGAGAAATCTTTCTCCTCAATAATTTCTGCACGGCCGTAGTTAAGTGCGGCATCACGCAGTGCTCTACCAGACAGAATAGACAGTGGAAGAGTCTTTTCTTCACTAATCTGCTCAATCTTATCAATACTTACCAGCTCGTCACCATAGTTTTCTTCAACAATGCCAGCCGCGTGAGAGTAAGAAGTCGCGCAAACTACAAGAGCTTCTTGCGCAGTCTTGCGCTTACTCTCTCCCCACCAACACCAAGTCACTTCGGTGTAATAGAAAGCAAATTCCATATATCCTCCTTAGAATGGCAGTTCATCATAGTCATAGTCGGGGTTAAAATATTCAGGCTTACAAGGAATAGGTTCGGAAGCTTCACGCACCCACTGGGGAATGTGAGTGTTGTCAATCAGATGAGGAATATCATCAAATACAAGCGCTGCTTCTTGTCTATTGGCAAATTCAATACACATATCCGACTCACAACCAGAATAGGATACGAAAATAGTGTGGTCACACAATTCAAAGTCATAGACCTTATCAATATTGATAAGATGATTCTTAATTTTAATAAACTTAGCCATTATTTTACCTCTCAATCTTCGTTATACATACGATTGCCGTTATCATACAGGAATACTTCGTGGAGCAGCATAGGAATCTCCAGCCAGGACAC
>JAXJVZ010000120.1:0-1668 GCA_036308285.1 Agathobacter sp.
AAGAATGCTCCAGCCTTCTTGCTGCAGAATGCGCGTCAGCCTGGCTGACATCTTCCTATGTATAGTACACTATCCGACCGAGCTAATACAGTACAAAAGCACCGCAAATTATATGCGGTGCTTATCATAAGTATCAAGAACGCTCCAGCCTTCTTGCTGCGGAATGCGCGTCAGCTTTTGTATTATACAAGACTCTTTGAAATCTGGTACATATACTCGTCTACAGTCTTCTTCATAGCGAGTGCTTCATCGATATCGTAGTCTACAAATTCTCCCTTTGTATGAGCAACTACTCTGTTTGTCTTTCCTTCAAGAAGAAGGTCAACAGCCATAGCTCCCATTGTTGTAGCGTATACACGATCCTTACATGTTGGACTTCCACCACGCTGCATATGTCCAAGAATTGTAGCACGTGTCTCAATTCCTGTAGCTTCCTCAATCTTTTTAGCCATCTCCTGAGAATGTCCAACACCCTCAGCGTTGATGATGATGTAATGCTGCTTACCCATCTCATGAGCATGTGATACTCTTGCAATTAAGTCATCGATATCATCAGCACTATCCTTCTCTGGAAGTAATACTTCCTCAGCACCATTGGCAATAGCACACCATAATGCGATAAATCCTGCTCCACGTCCCATAACCTCGATGATAGAACATCTCTCATGTGATGTAGATGTATCTCTTACCTTATCGATAGCTTCCATAGCTGTGTTACATGCTGTATCAAAACCGATTGTATAATCTGTACAGGCAATATCAAGGTCGATTGTTCCCGGAACACCGATTGTATTAATTCCAAGACCTGCAAGCTTCTGAGCACCCTTGAAGGATCCGTCTCCACCGATAACTACCATAGCATCAATTCCGTGCTTCTTACAGATTTCAGCACCCTTCTGCTGTCCTTCTGCTGTTGTAAACTCTTTACAACGTGCAGTCTGTAAAATAGTACCTCCACGTGAGATTGTATCGGAAACACTCTTTGCATCCATATCAAAAATTTCTTCATTAAGGAGTCCTGCATAACCTCTTCTAACACCTTTTACCTTAAGTCCCTTAGAAAGAGCCTGACGAACAACAGCACGAGTTGCCGCATTCATTCCAGGAGCATCTCCTCCGCTAGTAAGTACACCGATTGTCTTAATCTCTTTAGCCATCGTAAATCCTCCATTTATCTAAACAATAATTTTTTCACTAAATACTACACTATTGTAAACTTTTCAGCGAATATTTTCAATATTCTTTTCAACAACTTTTACGTTTTCTTCATTAATTAAGTCATTTAGATATTCAATAAGGCCATTTTCGACCTTAACTGAATAATTTTTTCCCAAACGCTTGATTGCCTTAACATCTTTAACATAGATAACTATCTCGTCATTTCCGTCTGATGTCTTAATAAGGTCATAAATTGCCCCTTCCATCTTTGCATACTCTTCCTTTGATGCAAACTGAAGCCACAATTCCTTTTTGACCTCATCGAATGGAATGACCTTTTCACATATTATCTTTCCATTCTGTTCATCCTCAACTGATACATGACCAACAATATATACCTTTGAATCGACTTCTATCTTGCCCTGATACTTATCATAGTCTCTCGGAAAAATGATAACCTCTATCGTACCGGTAAGGTCTTCAACTGTGATAAAAGCCATTGTCTTATTA
>JAXJVZ010000121.1:0-2459 GCA_036308285.1 Agathobacter sp.
AGGCGATTTCACAGACGATGAATTTGCTTACCTTAATGCTATGGCAAATGAAGTACCTGATGAAGCATTTGTGATAGATGATGAGTTGCTTGCAATGGTACATGAAACAGATGACAAATAGATGACAAATAGATGTAATTGCTGACATTAATGATGAAATGTTTGATGAAACATATGGAAATTGAAGGGAGATTATATTTATGGAGAACGCAAAAATTGCTAATTTATATGATTTGAGCCAGACAATAGCAGGAGAATATCTTGCACAGTTTACTTATCCTTGGGAGGCTTTAGCAGGAATAAGTGATTTTATCAGAGAAATAGGACCAACACTCGACCCGGAAAAATATGAGCAGAGAGGGGAAGATGTGTGGGTTGCTAAGAGTGCAAAGGTGTTTGACAGTGCATATCTTGGAGGACCACTTATAATAGACGAGGATGCAGAGGTGCGTCACTGTGCATTTATCAGAGGCTCTGCAATCGTAGGAAAGGGCTCAGTAGTAGGGAACTCTACAGAGCTTAAGAATGTTATTTTGTTCAATACAGTACAGGTTCCGCATTATAATTATGTAGGGGATTCAATCCTCGGACATAAGTCGCATATGGGGGCAGGATCAATTACTTCCAATGTAAAGTCTGACAAGACTCTCGTGGTTGTCAAGGATTGTTATGATACAAAAGAAGAGATTGAAACAGGACTTAAGAAATTTGGAGCAATGCTTGGCGATGGTGTAGAGGTCGGATGTAATTCTGTATTAAATCCTGGAACTGTAATCGGGAACAACAGCAATGTGTATCCGTTATCACGAGTAAGAGGGGTAGTACCTGCAAATTCTATTTTTAAGGATAGTAATAATGTGGTTGCAAAACATGACTAATCAGTTTTCCTGTTCCCTGGAATCAAAAAACCAAGGAAGAGGAAAAGATAGCATGCAGTGTAATATACAACATTGCCGAAGAATGCTGAAATACAATATGTAATAACACAGCCGGCCGCAATCATGGCTGAAGGTGATAGTTTCTTAATGTTTTTAAAACTATACACTGCGAGACTTACTAAAAAGCCAAGATAGAATATCAGTGATGGAATACCATGGAAAACGGCATAATACAGATATTCATTGGCAGGGCGGTCGGAAAAACTGACATTTTCATGACCGGGAGGAGTCTGGTCCGGGCCAAGACCTAAAAATGGATGTTCAGGAATCATTTTTCCGTAATATCTCCAAAGTAAAAATCTGTTAGTGCCGATGGAGTCGATATCTTCATTTCTGGCAAGTTTGTTTGCATCATTATATAAGTTGAAAAAGTTATCACTCATGTTCTCTCCGGAGCTGCTTGGAAGATGTCCTGTAAAGCTTAGGGTTACAAGTATAACTATAGCAATGATTGGCAAGAGCTGTTGCGGACCAATTCGGCGATTACGTAAGTAGAAAAACCAGAGGATGACAATGCTTGTAATAAGACTGGACAAAATTCCTCCCATAGTGTTATTAATAAGTAATGTATAAAAGAGCAGAAGAAGAGACAGGAAAGAAAATGCCTGTACGCCTCTGCTTTTTTTGTCTGCATAAATAAATATTCCCGAAGCACAGATTGTTGCAAGGTTGAGATAATAACCAAAATGGTTAAAATGAACAAAAACAGATGAACGAAACATTCCAAATGAAGCATTGAAAAGAGGTATATCTCTTTCCTGTATTAACATTATAATTGCCACAAAATCTGAAACCGCAAGAAAAAGGTACATTATATAAAATCCGAATTTCTCATCTTTTATAAAGAGGGCAAAAAGCATAATACAGGTAAAAATAATATAAGTGTATAATCCCATGTTGCGGTATCTGTCACCGGCAAATGCATCAATAAGCGCAGGGGCATTAAGCGCAGAAACAGTACTCCAGAGAAGAAAAAGCACATAAAATAGCATCCAGATATTATTTTTAAAGTATAGTTTGATTTTAGCCAGGGAAAATGTTAATCCTGAAGCCTGTTTTAAAAGATATAGAAGACCTGATAATAAAGTAAATAATCCGATAAATAAAAAGATATTCTGGCAGGCCATGGTCTGATAGAAATTAAGTAAAAGCTCTCCGGTAACAGTTGCTCCGGTATAAAGTTCTTTTATGCAGGCAAATACTGGTAGCAGACACCAGCAGCAAAGAATAATGAATACTGTTTTTTGGAATTTATTTTGAATTTTCATGTGGTTTGCTCCTTGCTTATCGACGGTATTATTGATGCTTTTAGTTTACAGAATAAATATAAATTGGTCAAAGATATTTTTTTCGATAAAGTTCCTCATAAAGTACTAGACTTCTACAAAAAAATATGAGAAAATGACCCTAGCCATGTGAAAACATAGCCAGTTTTCACTGTATACATTTTATTATGTGAAAGGAGTCTTAAAATGATTTACACTAAGGAAGTTGAAAACATGTGTCCTGTAGCTAAGGGCG
>JAXJVZ010000122.1:0-1680 GCA_036308285.1 Agathobacter sp.
GTATTCAAGAGAAGTATATGAGAAGGCTTCATCAATGATTAAAGAATGGATTGCTAATGGGGCTTTTATTAAAGATGAGGAAGAATGTTATTATATTTACACTCTTGAGATGAATGGTCGAGCTCAGAGCGGTATCGTTGCATGTGCATCAATAGATGATTATGAGAAGGGTATAATCAAAAAGCATGAAAATACACGTGCAGACAAAGAGCTAGACAGAATTAATCACGTAGATATCTGTAGTGCCCAGACTGGACCAATTTTTCTTGCATACCGCAATAATGCTGATATGAAAGCAACAATGTCTGAGGTGTTTGAAGAACAGTCAGGTAAGGCAATTTATGATTTTGTTGCTGAGGATGGAATAAGACATACAGTTTATAAAGTTAATAATCCAAAATATGTAGCTGCAATAAAGAATAACTTTGAAAATATGGGAGCAGTATATATTGCTGATGGTCACCATAGAGCTGCTTCAGCAGTAAAGGTTGGTCTTAAGAGAAGACAGGATAATTCTGGATATACAGGTGAAGAGGAATTTAATTATTTTCTTTCAGTTTTATTCCCTGATGAAGAACTTATGATTATGGATTATAACCGCGTTGTTAAAGATTTGAATGGAATGTCTGAAGCAGAATTTCTTTCAAAGATGAATAAGCTGTTTGTTGTAAATGAATTAGAAGGTGACTCAGAAGAAGATGTAAAACCTGCATCAAAAGGTATGTTTTCAATGTATATTGGTGAAAAATGGTATGCCTGCAGGATGAAAGAAGAGGATGTTCCAAATGACCCTGTTGAAGGATTGGATGTTTCTGTTTTACAGAATATTCTCCTTGGGCCTGTTCTTGGTATTGATGATCCAAAGACAGATAAGAGAATAGATTTTGTTGGAGGAATCAGAGGCCTTAAAGAACTCGAAAGACGTTGTAAGTCAGATTGCAAGGTTGCATTTGCAATGTATCCTACTTCAATAGCTGAACTATTTGCAGTGGCTGATGCAGGTATGCTTATGCCTCCTAAGTCTACATGGTTTGAACCAAAGCTAAGAAGTGGATTGTTTATACATGAAATTTAGAGATGGAGGATATGCAATGGCTGTTAATTCTACTGAAGTATTAGAGATTGAATCAACAATGCAGGAAATGGCTGATAATCCTGGTTTGATAAAAGAATTTATAAAAGATATTACTCCGGGAATTATTAATTTTGGTATTAAGCTTGCCATAAGTATTTTAGTACTTGTTATTGGATTTAAAATTATTAAATCAATTATAAAATTTGTTAAAAAGTCCATGAACCGAGCAGGGGTTGAAGCAGGCGCAGCCAGCTTTTTATGTACTCTCATTAAGTATGTCCTTGACTTTGTTCTCATAATGATTGTTCTTAGCTCCTATGGCTTATCTGGTTCGATAGTTGCAATTTTAGGCTCTGCAGGTCTGACTGTTGGTCTTGCATTACAGGGGAGCCTTGCTAATCTGGCGGGTGGAGTTTTAATTGTTGTATTAAAGCCATTCAGGGTCGGAGATTATATTATAGACTCGGGAAGTGGAAAAGAAGGTACTGTTTCTGAAATTTCCATCTTTTATACAAAAATTATTACACCTGACCATAAAGTTATTATGATTCCTAATGGTTCGCTTTCAAATGCAACAATTACTAATGTATCTATGCAGGATAAGA
>JAXJVZ010000123.1:0-2754 GCA_036308285.1 Agathobacter sp.
CGTAAGTACAGAGAATGAATCTGAATATGCGCAAGTAAAGAGAATGTATCCGCATATACGAGAACACCCAATGTATATATGCGCATAAAAAACACATGTAGTATTTTTCGTACCGTAAAGTTGTGCTTCCATGAAGGATATTAGGTATATGCGTTCAGACCGTAACACAACGTCGGCACTTAATGAGCGAGATGCCAAAGGCGTCTTGCGAATTTAGTACCGCTACGTTGTGTTCCGAGCGAGAGCGCGTCTGAACGCATATACCTAATATCCTTCATGGAAGCACAGCCACTACCCCCACCCAAAAATAGTATAAAGGAGGAATGAAGTTTGGATAAGGTGCGTTACATGATTTCGGATGCCGCAAATATTGTGGATGTAGAGACACATGTTTTACGTTACTGGGAAGAGGAACTCGAATTGGACATCCCTCGTAATGAGATGGGCCATCGATATTATACTAGAGAGAATATAAATCAGTTTCAGAAGATTAAAGAGTTGAAAGCATTAGGGTATCAGCTTCGTACGATTAAGAGTATTATTCATGAGGGTCAGAATTATGATGCAAATATTAATGAGACATCAGGTAATGGAGTAAAAATGCGCGGAACAAATTGTTATGGTGTAAGTGGTCGAGGTGTAGATGCGAATGGTGTAAGCAGCCATGGAGTAGATATACATGAAGAAGATTATGAGGAGTCAACAGCATTATGCGCAGACAGAGCTGGAGAAGTACATATAGACAAGCTTACTTCTGAGGATAGGATGAATCAGTTTAGAGAGCTAATGAGTGATATTGTGGGACAAGCCATTGCATTAAATAATGAGGAGCTGAGTCTTACTATCGGAAATGAGGTTGGGGAGCGTGTTCTTAAGGAAATGAATTATCTCATGAGGGAGCAGGATAACATTCAGGAGGAGAGATATAAAATGTTAGACGCTGCAATTAGAGGTAATGTTAGAAAGAAAACGGCTATTTTTGGAAAGAAAAAAAGAACCGGGAAGGCTGGCATGAAAAAGCCGGCACATGCATAATAAAGAGTTATATAAAAAAGACGACCGAAGCGGTCGTCTTTTGGGTTATCTTTATCTTATGTAGATATATTACTGAGAGATTGCTCCAGTTGGGCAAACACCAGCACATGTTCCACAATCAAGACATGCATCAGCATCGATAACGTACTGTGAATCTCCAGCTGAGATAGCACCTACTGGACACTCTCCAGCACATGTTCCACAGCTTACACATGAATCATTAATTACGTATGCCATAATGAAATCCTCCTTATAAAATAATGATCATTATTAGCCAAAATTGGCTTAATCACATAATATTATAATACTGAAATATATTCAAGAGAAAAAAAATATGTTCTTAATTTGGCACAATAAATAATTATTTAAAAAAATATGTTCTTAATTTGGCACATTTATTAAATAGTGGTAGAATAGAGGACATGAAGACAGAAGTAATTAAAATAAATAGAAAACAAATTGATAAATACAACAAAGAAATGCAGCATGCAGGCGAGCTAATAAGTAATGGCGAGCTTGTAGCTTTCCCAACAGAGACAGTATATGGTTTAGGAGGAGATGCATTAGCTCCAGATGCAGCTAAGAAGATATACGCAGCAAAGGGGCGCCCTTCTGACAACCCCCTTATTGTCCATATTGCAGATATTGAGGATGTAAAACGCGTGGCAAAGACAATTCCGGAAGGATTAAAAGAACTTGCGGATGCTTTTTGGCCAGGACCTCTTACAATAATAGTCGAGAAATCAGAGGCTGTACCATATGCAACAACAGGAGGAATGGATACAGTAGCAATACGAATGCCAAATGATGTGATAGCGCTCGAGCTGATAAGAAAAAGCGGCTGTTTAATTGCAGCACCGAGTGCAAATACATCAGGTAGACCAAGTCCTACAGAGGCAGGCCATGTTGCAGAAGATCTGTCAGGAAAAATAGCAATGATACTAGATGGTGGACCTGTTGGAATCGGAATTGAATCTACAATTATTGATTTGACAGAAGAGATACCTATGGTTTTAAGACCGGGATATATTACTCCAAAGATGCTTTCTGAGGTTTTAAAGAGAGAGGTAATTATTGATCCAGGCATTATTGCGGCAGATGATACAACAAAGCCAAAAGCTCCTGGAATGAAGTATAAGCACTATGCCCCAAAAGCAGATATGATAATTGTCGACGGTCCACAAGAGGATGTAATCAGCAGGATTAATTCGCTTGTAAAGGAGCAGAAGAAATCTGCTGAATCAAAGGTTGCAGTAATTGCAACAGAAGAGACCAGAGAATTATATAGTGCGGACTATGTACTTTCTATGGGTAGCAGAGAGAATGAAGATGATATCGCAGCACATCTCTATAAGATATTAAGAGAATGTGATGAGCTTGATGTAACCGCAATTTATTCAGAGAGTTTTGCAACTCCACGAATTGGACAAGCGATAATGAACCGAATGTTAAAGGCGGCAGGACATCAGGTAATACATACTGTTGATGAACAGAGTAAAAACTGATAAAATTATACCTATATGGGGGTGCAACGAATGAAAAGATACGACAGAATAGTATTTGTTGCTAAAACCGGTACATGCAGAGAACCCATGGCCGTGGGAATTCTTAATGACATGGCGCTTAATTATCAAGTAGAGATACTTGCAAGAGGACTTGTAGTACAGTTTCCGGAACCGCTTAATCAGAAGGCAGAGGCTGTATTGATAGGTAATGGTA
>JAXJVZ010000124.1:0-1897 GCA_036308285.1 Agathobacter sp.
TCCACTAGTAACAGCAATTATTCATGCAGCAGTAGCACTTAAGATTGTAGCAAACTGCCTTAAGATGGTAGTAATAGTTCATATGCCAACCTTCATCTTAAGCTTTGTGGCAACATGCTTAATATTCTCAATCCTCTATGTAATCGTATACTTACTAACATCACGCGAATACTACAGCATCGTAAACTCATAGAAACATGCTACAGCCTGCAATAAAATAACACTAAAATAAAACAGGAAAATATGAGAAAAAAAATATTAATATTTACTGCAAGCCTGCTAATTTTTATAATGGCAGGCTGCGGCAGCAAAAAGACCTACGGAGTATTTATAGGTGTAGACTCCGACAAGATAAAAATGTTAACAGAATACGAAACCGTAGTAATCGATGCGGCCGGTTTTTCAAAAAAGGAAATCACGCAGATAAAAGAAAAAGGAACAAGGGTTTTTAGCTATTTAAACATAGGTTCAATCGAAGAATTCAGAGATTACTACGATGAATTTACAGGCAAAACGCTTGGTGAATATGAAAACTGGAGCGATGAATATTGGATGGATGTGTCAGACCCCTTATGGCAGGCAAAATGCCTTGAACTTGCAGAAGAACTAAAGAACAAGGGAATAGACGGATTTTTCATAGACAACTGCGATGTGTATTATAATTTTCCGACAGATGAAATTTATAACGGTTTGACAACAATTCTCACCCAGCTGTCAGAAATAGACAAAGACATAATAATAAATGGCGGAGACGAATATGTAAGCAGATATCTGGAGAGTAAAGCTGACGACAAAACCATATTCAAAGGCGTAAACCAGGAATGTGTCTGCACAGCCATTGATTTTTCAGAAGGGAAATTCATAAAGGCTGACGCAGACAGCAAAGAATATTTCACAGAGTATCTAAATAACGTACAAAAAAATGGATACGATGTGTATGTAATAGAATATGCGACTGATAAAAAGCTATCAAATCAGTCACAAAAATATGCCGAAAAAAATAACTGGACTATATATCTGTCTGATTCTCTGAATCTTGACTAAGCAATTGGGCACGGTAATCAGATGGAGACATGCCCATCATTTTCTTGAAGGCTTTGGAGAATGTAAATACATCTCCATATCCAACTGCGAAGGATATATACTGAATGGATAAATCAGGATTATACATAAGTTTAATCGCTGCCTTCATACGGTAAGTCATCAAATAGTTCTGTACGGACGAGCCAGTAGCTTCCTTAAAAAGTCTTGTAAGGTAGCTTCGGTTCAGTCCACAGGCATTTGCAATATCAGATACCTGAATCTGCTCACAATATTTTAATCGAATATATTTTATAATCTTTTTAACATAATCAAGTTGGACATCCGTCTCAACTTCAGTTCTTGATGTCGAATAATTCACAAGATAATCACACAATTCATATAGCTTTGCATAGCACAGATATTCATTATGGGAATTATTTTCTATAGCAGAAAAAATTGGAGAAAAAAGATCGATTCCCCCTTTAGGCTTAAATATAGGATTACTCTCACTAAGTCCGGCCTCTTTATATATTTCCAAAAACTTTGGCCCGCCCAGATGCATCCACATATATGACCAGGGATCATCCCTGTCAGCTTCATAATATGCTTTAACTCCGGCAGGAATAAAAAACCCCTGATTTGCAAAAACCTCAAATTCCCTGTCATCAAGAACCAATTTACCTTTTCCTGATTTAATAAAATGGAAAATGGCACGGGTACGAATGACTGGTCCGTACGAATAACATGGAACACAGTTATATCGACCAATTTCATATAGGGTAAAATCATTAGAGGAATCGTAATCCAAAAATATACAAAAATCAAATCCAACTCCATTTGCATCCTGAACCATAAATACTCTCCCCAAATCACA
>JAXJVZ010000125.1:0-1711 GCA_036308285.1 Agathobacter sp.
AAATTGTAGTAGTATGGTACTATATTGATAAGGGGAAGTGCGTATGGGAATAAGTAATGTATTACAAAACTATTCCTCAGTAGGGGATGTTATTACAATAATAATGTGTGCCATATTTGTATTACTGTTAAAGTCTACTTATACGGTAAAACAGAAGAGACTGACCATTTTTTATGTTTCAACCGCAACAGTTTTTATCTCAGCGGTAACAAGTATTAACTATCATTGGCTGTTAAAGAATATAACTTCTGATAACGTAAAGATGATATATATAAATGGTGCAATAAGTCATATTTCGCTTATTGTCACTTTTATAATGTTTTGTTTGTATATTGAAAATATTGTTAATATGGATAAAAAGTACAAAAATGTTTTCAATACTGTTCTTTTAATATATTTTGTATTCTATGTCATAATTGAGATTGGGGCTCCATATACGCACATGGGGCTCTACATAGATGATAATTTGGATATTCATGCAGATTCGATAGGGAATATTTTTATTGTAGGATATGTCCTCTTTGCTATAATATCAAGCTCAATTGTTTTAATTTATAGAAAGAGATTTGTCACAAAGGTAAGAAAATGTCTTGAATATATAATGTACATAAGTTTTGCTACGGTAATAATCCAGTTTATCTCAGGACAGGATTCATATATTCGTGTTTCGTTTGTATTTCCTATTCTTGCAGTATTATTTTTGTTCCACTATAATGCATTCGATTCTGAGACAGGAACTCTGGATTTGAAATCACTTATTTCTTATGTTGATGAACTTCAATCAGAACGGTTTGGCATGATATTTATGAATTTAAAATATCTGACAGCACAGAAGAAAAAGGAAATGTCCGAGGATTTTTATCATTTCAATGAGAGATTTTATTCTAATGTATGTACCTTCAGAATAAGTGATAATAAGATGGTTATGGTATATATAAAGTCACAAAATCCTGATGAAGAAATCATTTTTGGCAGGCTGATGGAAGATTTTGTTAAGTTGTATGACATATACCAGCTGCCATATAAGGTTATCAAGATAGATTCCAATTCGAATATCAGGCTGGCTGAGAGCTACCTAGAGCTTGAAAATCAGATAGAGAATGATATGCAGTGGAATACTATTCATGTCTGCGATGAATATGACCTTAAAAAGCACATGAGAAATATTTATGTTTATAAGGTGCTAAGTGATATTGTTGAGATGAATGATATTGATGACGAGAGAGTCAGGGTATACTGTCAGCCGGTTCTTGATACGACAACATGTTGCTTTACTACAGCGGAGGCTTTGATGAGGATATATGTGCCTGAGCATGGCATGATTTTTCCTGACGAGTTTATTCCGATTGCGGAAAAACATGAATATATCCATACATTAAGTAAAATAATACTTAATAAGACCTGCAAGCAGATTCTTAAGTTTGAGAGTGAAGGTTTTGCGATAGACAGAGTGTCGGTTAATTTTTCAATGATAGAATTACGAGATAAGAATTTCTGTGATGATATTACAAAAATAATCAATAATACAGGTCTTTCATATGATAAGATAGCAATTGAGCTTACTGAGAGTAAGAACGAACAGGATTTTGAGCTTGTCAAGTCGGTGGTAACAAAGCTTCATGCCATGGGAATTAAATTCTATCTCGATGATTTTGGAACTGGGTATTCTAATTTCGAGAGAATTATGGGGCTTCCGATTGATATAATTAAG
>JAXJVZ010000126.1:0-11065 GCA_036308285.1 Agathobacter sp.
TATTTTATTTCGCCTACTTTAGGAAGTGCGACACGGAGTTCGTTGTATATTGGTAAATACTGGTTTGATATTGCTTCAAGAAGATATACTTTTTTGTCACGGGCTGCCTTTATAAGATTTTGTGCATGGGTGTAGTTGCTTACAAATGGTTTTTCCAGAAAAATATTGACACCGGCATTGATTGCGGTCATAGCCATATCGTAATGAAGGTTGTTTGGCGTTGCAATGTAAACTGCATCAGCTGATATTTTTTTGTCAGCAATATCATTTATCATAACATTATAATTAGTGTATGAAGCTGGAATTTCGTATTTTTCACAGAGCTCGTTTACGGTGTCGGTCGAACGTTGTGTGCCACATAGGGCACAAATGTTTATTTCGTTAAGTTGGTGGAGAACAGGAAGAATTTCTTTTACTATCATTCCTGTTCCTGCAATTGCAATTGAAATCATATTATCCTCCCCAATTGAAAATGTGTTGTATGTGTGAATTATAATATCGATATTGTAAAAACACAAGAGATACACATTCCTGCAATCCGCCAGAGGCATTTTTTCTTAGTTGGAGATTGAGACTCACTACTTATTTAAAGTGGGAGTTTTCTCCAACTAAAGATAAATACTGGAAAAAAGCACTAGCCAAGAGTAAAACCTTGTGATATAATTCTCTAGTGTGGCTCTTGGTCGCACTATATCCAAATGGATTAAATACGAAAGTGCAATTTTATTCACATATAGTTAAGGAGGATCACGTTAGCAATGAGCGTAAAGGTTGAGAATTTAGAGCACAATATGGCGAAGCTTACTATCGAAGTTTCAGCAGATGAGGTAGAGAAGGCATTACAGACAGCATATAATAAGCAGAAGAAGAACATCAGCGTCCCTGGATTCCGTAAGGGAAAGGTTCCAAGAGCTATGATTGAGAAGATGTATGGCGCAGGAGTATTTTATGAAGAGGCTGCTAATACACTTTTACAGGATTCTTACCCAGCAGCAGTTGATGAGAGCGGAGTTGATGTAGTTTCTCGTCCTTCAATCGAAGTAGTACAGATTGAGAAGGGACAGCCTTTCATCTATACAGCAGAGGTTGCTGTTAAGCCAGAAGTAGAGCTTGGAAAATACATGGGTGTAACAGTTACTAAGATTGATACAACAGTAACTGATGAAGAAGTAGATGCAGCACTTGAGCAGGAGAGACAGCAGAGCTCAAGAACTGTAGATGTAACAGACAGAGCAGTTGCAGATGGAGATATAGCAGTTATTGATTTCGAAGGATTCGTTGACGGAGAAGCTTTCGAGGGTGGAAAGGGAGATAACTACTCATTAGAGATTGGTTCTCACTCATTCGTCGATACATTCGAGGAGCAGCTTGTAGGAAAGAACATCGGAGATGATGTTGAAGTTAACGTAACATTCCCAGAGAACTATCAGGCAGCTGACCTTGCAGGAAAGCCAGCAGTATTCAAGGTTAAGATTAACGAGATTAAAGCTAAAGAGCTTCCAGAGCTTGATGATGAGTTCGCAGCAGATAAGGGACATGATACACTTGCTGAGTATAAGGAAGAAGTTAAGAAGAACCTTGTAGAGAAGAAGGAAGAAGAAGCTAAGAGAACTAAGGAAGACGAAGCAATCCAGAAGATCATTGACAAGTCAAAGATGGATATTCCAGAGGCAATGATTAAGACACAGTGCGAGACAATGGTTGAAGAGTTTGCTCAGAGAATCGCGCAGTCTGGTCTTACAATGGAGCAGTACTTACAGTTCTCAGGAATTACAGTAGATCAGTTAATGGAGCAGGTTAAGCCAGAAGCTACAACACGTATTCAGAGTAGCTTAGTACTTGAGGCAATTGTTAAGGCTGAGAACATCGAAGTATCTGATGAAGAGATGGATGCTGAGATTGAGAAGATGGCTAAGAACTATGGTATGGAAGCTGATAAGCTTAAGGAGTACATGGGAGACGCCCAGAAGGATTCTATGAAGAGAGAGATGTCTATTACAAAGGCAGTTGAGCTTATCATGGATAACGTTAAGGAACGTGCTAAGGCTAAGTCTAAGAAGACAGAGGCTGCAGATGCTGAATAATAAATAGTTGAAAAAATGAGACTGGCTCAGATAACTGGGCCGGTCTGAAATTTTATATAAGGAGGTTTACAATGAGTTTAGTACCTTATGTCATTGAACAAACTAGCAGAGGAGAACGCAATTACGATATTTATTCGCGTTTATTAAAGGATCGTATTATTTTCCTGGGAGAAGAAGTTAACGAGACAACAGCAAGTCTTGTTGTAGCTCAGCTTTTATTCTTAGAGTCAGAAGATCCAAATAAAGATATTCATTTATACATTAACTCTCCAGGAGGAATGGTTACAGCAGGTCTTGCAATTTACGATACAATGCAGTACATCAAGTGTGATGTTTCGACAATTTGTATTGGACTTGCAGCAAGTATGGGAGCATTTTTGCTTGCAGGTGGTGCTAAGGGAAAGAGATATGCACTTCCTAATGCTGAGATTATGATTCATCAGCCATCTGGCGGAGCAAAGGGTCAGGCTACTGAGATTGAAATTGCAGCAGAGAATATCTTAAAGACTAAGAAGAGATTAAATGAAATTCTGGCTGAGAATACAGGTAAACCTTACGAGGTTATCGCTGCTGATACAGAGAGAGATCATTATCTTTCAGCTCAGGAAGCTGCTGAGTATGGTCTTATTGATAGCGTAATAACAAGTCGCTAATAATTAGGAGATTTATAAAATGGCAGGAAAAAATGATAGCAAAATCCGTTGCTCTTTTTGTGGAAAGACACAGGAGCAGGTAGCAAGACTTATCGCAGGACCTAATGGTGCTTTTATTTGTGATGAATGTATTGATATCTGTACTGAGATTCTTGAAGAAGAGGGATTGGATGAAAGTAGAGACAGCAGGAAAAAAGAGGATATTAATTTATTAAAGCCTGAAGAATTAAAAGCTTTTCTTGACGAGTATGTAATCGGACAGGATCAGGCTAAAAAGGTCCTTTCAGTTGCTGTTTATAATCATTACAAAAGAGTTCTTGCAGGAAGTGATTTGGGTGTAGAACTCCAGAAGAGTAATATTCTTATGTTGGGACCAACAGGTTCTGGTAAGACATTGCTTGCACAGACACTTGCAAGAATTATTAATGTACCATTTGCTATTGCTGATGCTACAACGCTTACAGAGGCCGGATATGTAGGAGAGGATGTTGAGAACATTCTTCTTAAGCTTATCCAGGCTGCTGATTATGATGTGGAAAGAGCACAGCATGGTATTGTATATATCGATGAGATTGATAAGATTACAAAGAAATCTGAAAATGTTTCTATTACAAGAGATGTATCCGGAGAGGGTGTTCAGCAGGCTCTTCTTAAGATTTTAGAGGGAACTGTTGCATCGGTTCCGCCACAGGGAGGAAGAAAGCATCCGCAGCAGGAGCTGATTCCAATTGATACTACTAATATTTTATTCATCTGTGGTGGTGCTTTTGATGGTCTTGAAAAGATTATTGAGAGCAGAATGGATACATCATCTATTGGTTTTAACTCAGAAGTTAAGGGAAAGTCAGAAATTAATGTAGGTGCTACATTTAAACGTGCACTTCCGCAGGATTTCGTTAAATTTGGACTTATTCCAGAGTTTATCGGAAGAGTGCCAATTACAGTATCGCTTGATTCATTAGATGAGGATGCTCTTATCAGAATACTTCGTGAACCAAAGAATTCGCTTATTAAGCAATACGCTAAGCTTTTTGAGTTGGATGGCGTGGGCCTTGAGTTTACAGATGATGCTGTATCAGCAATTGCACAGAAGGCTTTAGAGCGCAAGACAGGGGCTAGAGGACTTCGTGCTATAATGGAGACAGTAATGCTTGATTTGATGTATACAATTCCATCAGATGAAAGTATTAGCAGATGTGTAATTGACAAGGAGCTTGTCGAGAATAATCTGAAGATAGAAGAAGAGAGTGCTTCTGAAGAGAACATAACTGAAGAAGAACTCGCATCATAGGGAGAGACTGGTGAAAGATATGGTATTAACAATGCCTGTTGTTGCGCTTCGTGGTATGACAATATTACCTGGAATGATTGCGCATTTTGATATCAGTCGTGATAAATCTTTACGCGCTGTTGAGGAATCCATGATGGACGAACAGCGCATATTTCTTGTTACACAGAAAAATGTTGAGCAGAATAATCCTGGCAAGGATGACTTATATAAGATTGGAATAATCGCGAATATCAAACAGGTTATAAAATTACAGAATAACATAATTAGAATTCTTGTAGAAGGCTTAGACAGAGCCGAATTACTTGAGTTTACAGATAAAGAGGAATATCTGGAAGGCCATATATTTGAACTTGAAATGGACAATGACGATGAAGAAATCGTTCCGGCAGCAAATGAAGCTATGGTTCAGAGCATCAAAGAGACTTTCAGAAAATATTCTGCAGTAAATGGTAAAATAAGTAAGGAAATTATTGGACAGGTCGATGAGATGACTGATTTAGATAAGATTATTAATTATGTGTCCAATAATATGCCGGTAGGCTATCAGGAAAAACAGAAAATTCTTGAGGCGGTTTCGTTGACAGAACGTTACGAAACTTTGCTTACAATGCTCTTTAACGAGATGGAAGTTATTGCAATAAAAAGTGAATTCCAGAAAAAAGTTAAAGAGAAAGTTGATAAGCATCAGAAAGAGTATATTTTAAGAGAACAGATGAATGTAATCCGTGAGGAATTAGGAGAGGAAAATACACAGTCTGAAGCGGATGATTTTCTTGAAAAGATTGAACAGTTAAAAGCATCAAAAGAAGTTAAAGATAAACTTAAGAAAGAGGTTAAGCGTTTTAAAAGCGTAAGTGGAAGTTCGTCAGAGAGTGCAGTAATCCGTGGCTATATAGAGACTTTGCTTGAACTTCCATGGAACAAAGCCTCAAAGGATAACAAGGATTTAGACCATGCTGAAGAAATTTTGA
This sequence comes from Agathobacter sp., assembly GCA_036308285.1. Lineage (GTDB taxonomy): Bacteria > Bacillota > Clostridia > Lachnospirales > Lachnospiraceae > Roseburia. The sequence goes on from JAXJVZ010000126.1 coordinate 5,000, forward strand.
ATGAGGATCATTATGGTTTGGATAAGGTTAAGGAACGTGTGCTTGAGTTTCTGGCAGTGAGAAATCTCACAAGTAAAGGAGAGAGTCCGATAATTTGTCTTGTAGGTCCTCCTGGAACAGGTAAGACTAGTATTGCACGCTCAATTGCAAGAGCACTCGATAAGAAATACGTACGTATTTGTCTTGGTGGTGTGCGAGATGAAGCTGAGATAAGAGGACATAGAAAGACTTATGTTGGTGCGATGCCAGGACGTATTGTTGCAGGACTGAAAACTGCAGGAGTAAATAATCCTTTAATGCTTTTAGATGAGATAGATAAGGTAAGCAGTGATTACAAAGGTGATACAGCTTCAGCCCTTCTTGAGGTGTTGGATGGCGAGCAGAATGATAAATTCAGAGATCATTATGTAGAATTGCCAGTAGATTTGTCTGAGGTTCTTTTTATAGCCACAGCTAATTCGACTGATACAATTCCCAAGCCATTACTAGACCGTATGGAAATAATTGAGGTTTCAAGCTATACGGAGAATGAGAAGTTCCACATTGCAAAAGAACATCTGGTAGAAAAGCAAAAAAAGGTAAATGGATTAAATACAGAACAGCTTAGTATAGCGGACGGAGCATTGAAGAAAATTATTCATTCATATACAAAAGAAGCCGGAGTGCGTAATCTTGAACGGCAAATTGGAAAAATATGTCGTAAGAGTGCCCGAGAAATATATCAGAATGGTGTAGAAACAGTAAAGATAACTCAAAATAATCTTGAAAAGTTCTTAGGAAAAGAAAAGTACACTCAGGATACAAAGAACGACAGTGATGAAATAGGAATTGTCAGAGGACTTGCGTGGACAAGCGTAGGTGGAGTAACACTGGAAGTTGAAGTAAATGTAATGCCAGGAAAGGGTGAGTTATCTCTTACAGGAAAGCTCGGGGACGTTATGAAGGAATCAGCTCAGGCTGGATTAAGCTACATACGTTCGATCAGCTCTAAGTATGATGTCGATAAAGAGTTTTTCCAGAAAAATGATATCCATATACATATTCCGGAAGGTGCAGTTCCAAAGGATGGTCCATCTGCCGGAATAACAATGGCAACAGCAATATTCTCTGCAATAACCAACAAGCCGGTAAGAGCAGACATTGCAATGACAGGAGAAATAACACTCCGTGGAAGAGTCCTTCCAATCGGAGGATTAAAAGAAAAACTCCTTGCTGCAAAAAATGCCGGAATGAAAACAGTATGTATTCCATTTGATAACAAAAAAGATTTAGAGGAAATCTCAAGTGAGATTACTAAGGGAATGGAAATAATCCCGGTAAAAACATTCGACCAGGTGCTGGATAATGCACTTTCCAATTGAGAATATTAAAACCAACGTAACTATGAAAATGCGTCGCAAATTTATCTCAGTTGGTAAGATTCCCACTTCTATAAGTGGTGAGTAGAAACATATTTGTCTCAGTGGCGGTACAATCCACCAACTGAGATAAAAGCCTCCGGCGGATTGCAGGAATGCGCAGAGGAAGATGTCAGCAAAGCTGACGCACATTCTGCATCAAGAACGCTGGAGCGTTCTTGAAAAATCGTGAGTAAAAATTAGGCGTGCCAATACAGTGTAGTTGGGATTGTGCTTCCAGGTGCGGGATGGTGTTACATATTAGAGTGCAGACCGTTACACAACGTCGGCACTTAATGAGTGTGCTGCAGAGCAGTGCGCGAATTTAGTACCGCTACGTTGCGTCCGAGCGAGAGCGAGTCTGCACTCTAATATGTAACACCATCCCGCGCCTGGAAGCACAATTCCAGCCATATCCCCCATCCCTCCAGGGAAGAAAGGAATAAAATGGTAATTAGAAGTGTAGAACTTGAAACAGTATGCGGAATTACAAGTACAATTCCGGACAACGAGTTAAATGAGGTAGCATTTGCAGGAAAATCAAATGTTGGTAAGTCATCACTTATCAATGCCCTCATGAATAGAAAATCCCTGGCAAGAACCTCGTCACAACCGGGAAAAACCCAGACCATAAATTTTTACAATGTTAATGAAATGATGTATCTGGTGGACCTTCCAGGGTACGGATATGCAAATGCTAATATAGAAATTAAGGCCAAATGGGGCCAGATGATAGAGAACTATCTTCATGTTTCTAAACGTCTCCAGGCAGTATTTTTGCTTATTGACATCAGACATGAGCCATCTGAAAATGATCAGCTTATGTATGAGTGGATGATAAATCAGGGATTTAAACCTATAATAGTTGCAACCAAGAAGGATAAAATAAGCAAGAATCAGGTTGCTGCGCATGTACAGAGAATCAGGAATGTTTTAAAGGTAGAGCCTGGAACAATAATTATTCCCTTCTCGGCAGAGACAAAGGAGGGCAAGGATGAAATCTGGAGTCTGATTGATTCTCTTGTTTTTGATGAAGAAACGCTTGCGGCAATTGCATTAGAAGATGAGCAGAGGAAGAATGCAAAGCGTGAAGCAAAGCTTCGTGAGAAAAGCAGGTCAGTAACTGTAGGCATTGATGAAAATGGAAAAAAACAGCGTTGGAAGAAAACTGACAGACCAGTAGCTAAGAAGACAGCAAAAAAAGCGGCAGAGAAGAAGGCTGCTGGTAAGAAAGGTAAGAAAAAATAAATGAAGAATAAATATGTATTTGTAGTAGTGATGCTTGTGTGTATTCTTGTTGCAAGCATGGGACTTACAACTATATATGTAAATAGTACAAAAACTGTTACAGCAGAAAAGAAAGCAGATGATATTAAAATCGTTACTTCCTTTTATCCGATGTATATTGCAACAGCAAATATTGTCAAAGATATAGACGGAGTAACAATTGAAAATCTAAGTGAACCTCAGACGGGATGTCTGCATGATTTCCAAATGACGCCTGCGGATATGAAGCTTCTTTCCACAGCTGATGTTTTTGTCGTAAATGGTGGTGGAATTGAAGGATTTATGTCAGAGGTTGCAAGTGCGTATCCTGATTTGAAGATTGTTGAAGCCTGTGGGAATGTTTCTCTATTAGGTTCTGAAGAAATTGAAACGGATGTTCATGAGCAGGAGGCTGAACATGAGATAGATTCGCATGATCATGAAGCAGAGGAAGCACATGACCATGAGACTGAGGTTCACGATCATGAGACAGAAGTCCACGATTCTGAAGCAGAGGAAGCACATGACCATGAGACTGCGGTCCATGATCATGAAGCAGAAGAGGAGCATGTAAATGAATCACATGACACAGATGATGAGCATGAAGGTCATAATCATGACCATGGTGAAGGGAATGCGCATGCATGGATGAGTGTAGCTGCTTATAGAAATCAGGTGTCGACGATAGCCTCTGAGCTTGCCAGAATCAATCCGAAAAACAGTGAAAAGTATAATGATAATGCAAAAAAATATGATGATAAGCTTGCCAGACTTCAGGAAAAACAGGATGAGCTAAAAGCTCTTGCCAGTGGAAAAAATATTATAATTTTTCATGAGGCGTATGAATATGTAGCAAGTGATTATGGTATGAATGTCTGTTATACAATGGATCTCGATGAGGAACGTCAGGTAAGTGCGGGAGAGGTTGCTGAAGTTATCGATGAGATAAATGAAAATAATGTTTCATTAATTCTTGCAGAAGAATTATATGGCAAAAATATGGGTGATACAGTCTTAAAAGAAGCTGATGTTAAGGTGGTGTATATAGATGCCCTTAACAGAGGTGATTATAGCCTTGATAGCTATATCGACGGAATGACAAGCAATATCGATAAAATTAAATCAGTATTAAATGAAATTAATGAGTGAGAAGGGAGCGTGCCATGAAGAAAATAATACAAGCCTGTGGTTTTCATTGCATTAAGATTAAAAATCTTGGTGTTAAATTTGGCGAGCAGGTAGTGCTGGAAGATGTGAATCTTCATATTCATTGCGGCTCCTTAAATGCTGTGATTGGAAAAAATGGAGCTGGTAAATCAACTCTCATAAGAGCTATTCTTAATGATATTTCGCATACTGGTGCTATAGAATTTAAGGATACAAAGGATGGACATATTCAAAAACTTAAAATAGGATATGTTCCACAGACTATCAATATAGAAAAAAATACTCCTGTAAGTGTCTATGATCTGATTGCCAGTTATCAATATAAATATCCGGTTTTTTTGCCGCAGAGTAAAAAAATAAAAAGAAAAATAATGGATGTACTCAAAGTCTTTGAAGCAGAAGATTTAATTGATAAACAGGTATGTAATCTATCAGGTGGCCAGTTGCAAAGAGTACTGCTTTCAATGGCGATAATGGATAAACCGAATTTGCTTTTGTTAGATGAACCAGTGTCTGGAATAGATAAGAATGGTATGGAACTGTTCTATAAGACTATGGATTATCTTAAGACACATTATGATCTTGCGATTATTCTTATTTCGCATGATTTGGACTATGTTGCAAAATATGCGGATAAGGTAATTCTTTTGGATAAGACTGTATTAAAGCAGGGAACTGCAAAAGAGGTATACAGCAGTAAAGAATATGAGAGGGTATTTGCAGTGCAGGATGAACGCTGGATCAGAGAGGAGGATGAAGTATGAATTTAGCTTCATGGCTGAGCTATGATTTTATGCGGAACGCACTTGTTGCAGTTGCGATAATTACGCCTTTGTTCGGGATAATGGGGACAATGATTGTTAATAAAAAAATGGCATATTTTTCTGATGCATTAGGTCATTCTGCATTAACGGGAATTGCAGTTGGCGTAGTATGCGGAATGAGGGATACAACAGTTTCGATGGTAATTTTTGCAATTGTCTTTTCTTTACTTCTTAATAAAATAGGAAGTATGAATACGGCATCAACTGATACAATTATTTCGGTATTTTCATCATGTTCAGTTGCTATTGGCCTTGCTATTTTGTCAAAAGGTGGAAACTTTAGTAAGTATTCAAGTATTCTGGTGGGAGATATCTTAAGTATTTCTCATAAAGAAATAGTATATCTTGTTTTAATTTTTATTGTTACATTAGTATTCTGGCTAGTTGGATTTAACAGGCTTAATGCTATTTGCATACACCAGACGGTTGCGAAAAGTAAAGGGATTCCTGTTTCCTTATTTAATAATCTTTTTGCGATATTAGTTGCACTGATAGTAATGCTTTCCATAAAATGGGTGGGTATTTTGATTATAAATGCCCTTCTTATTCTGCCGGCAGCTTCATCGAGAAATATTTCTGAAAATATGAGAGAATACCATTTGTTCTCAATAGTTTTTTCACTTTTTTCAGGGGTTTTAGGTCTTGTGGTATCATATTATACAAATGTTGCAACCGGGCCTATGATAGTAATAATTGCATCTGTAATTTATTTTTCGACCTTTATTTATGGGAGAAAATTAAAGTAAATTAATAGATTGAAGAAGTTAGAGAAATTTATGCGATTGAAGTGATTAAAAAATATTGTTTGTGCAAAATCTGAATTAGCTATAAACAATTTATCTTAAGGTGACGATATTATTAATGATACTAGATAATTATGGTACCAGATAAATTTGATACCAGATATTTGCAGGAACGGATACCAGCATAAAATGAACCAGGGAGGGATAAAATATGGGTATAAATATTCCAGGAATTTCAAACAACATACCAGCTAATTCAAAAGTCAGCTCTTCTTCACCAAAGACTTCTGAGAAGTCCAAAGAAAAAGAAGCTACGGGAAGCAGTTTTAGTGATACAGCTGCTGTATATGAAAAATCTGATAATGATAAGAAAACTGAGAACACAAATGGAAAAAGTAATTCTGCGATTGTAGCCCAGCTTAAGGCTGATGCAGAGGCAAGACGCAATCAGCTTATGGATATTGTCAGACAATCATTAAATGGACAGGCAAATAAAGCTTTTACAGCAGAAACAGGTTTAAAGAGTATATTCGAAAATCTTCAGGTTGATGCAGATACAATTGCACAGGCCAAAGCTGATATCGCAGAGGATGGATACTGGGGAGTTGAGCAGACTTCTGATCGTATTTTAGAATTTGCAAAAGCCTTATCTGGAAATGATTCTTCAAA
>JAXJVZ010000127.1:0-3552 GCA_036308285.1 Agathobacter sp.
ATAGTAAGAAGCTTGATGGTATTTTCTTTGTAGGACTTCCACTTGATATAAATGGAAATCTTTATAATGTGGCGGCAGCAGTAGCAGGCGGAGATATTATAGGAATTGTTCCAAAGACTTATCTTCCAAATTATAATGAGTTCTATGAGGCAAGACACTTTAGAAGTGGTGCAGATATGCGCACAAGTTTCTACGAAATACAGACTGGGGATGAGACAGTTTACATTCCTGTGGGAACTGATTTGCTTTTTACATGTGTAAGTATGCCGCAGGTAAAAATCGGAGTTGAAATTTGTGAGGACTTATGGACTCCACAGCCACCAAGCATAAGACATGCTACGGCTGGTGCAACTTTAATTGTAAATTTATCTGCATCTGATGAACTTACAGGTAAGAGTGCATACAGAAAAGACCTTGTAGTAGGTCAGTCGGCAAGATTAGTATGCGGTTATATATATGCATCTGCAGGTGACGGAGAGTCAACCCAGGATGTGGTATATTCAGGACACAATATTATTAGTGAGAATGGACATCTTTTAGGAGAGTCTAAGCTTTTCTCAAATGAGATGGTTATTTCAGAGATTGATTTTAAGAGAATCGAAGCTGAAAGAAGAAGAATGACGACCTATAATACTTCAGTAAATGATGACTATACATGGGTTGATTTTAATATTACAAAAGAGGATACAAAGCTGACTCGTTTTGTAAATCCGGCACCATTCGTACCAGGTGCAAAGGCTGACAGGGACCGTCGCTGTGACGAGATTCTTATGATTCAGGCTATGGGATTAAAGAAGCGTCTGGAGCATACAAACTGCAAAACTGCTGTAATTGGAATTTCAGGAGGGCTCGATTCTACACTTGCACTTCTTGTTACAGTAAGAGCCTTTGATATGCTTGGAAAAGACCATGCAGATATAGCAGCAGTTACAATGCCAGGCTTTGGCACGACTGATAGAACTTATGATAACGCTGTTAATCTTATCAGGTGTCTTGGAGCAGAGTTTATAGAGGTCGATATTAAGAATGCAGTTAATGTGCATTTTGAGGATATAGGCCAGGATCCGTCTGTTCATGACATAACATATGAGAACGGACAGGCCAGAGAGAGAACCCAGATTCTTATGGATCTTGCAAATAAGAAAAACGGAATGGTAATTGGAACAGGAGATTTATCTGAGCTTGCTCTTGGATGGGCAACATATAACGGAGATCACATGTCAATGTATGCAGTAAACGCATCAGTTCCAAAGACATTGGTAAGACATCTTGTAAGATACTATGCTGACACATGTGGGGATGAGCTTTTATGTAAGACTCTTCTTGATGTGCTTGATACTCCGGTATCTCCAGAGCTTTTGCCACCTGAAAACGGCGAGATTTCACAGAAGACAGAGGATTTAGTTGGACCTTACGAGCTTCATGATTTCTTCTTATACAACATGTTAAGATGCTCTTACGAGCCACAGAAGATTTATCGTCTTGCAAAGCTTGCATTCGCAGGAGTATATGAGGATGAGTTTATTTTAAAATGGCTTAAGACCTTTTACAGAAGATTTTTTGCACAGCAGTTTAAGCGTTCCTGTCTTCCGGATGGTCCAAAGGTTGGTACAGTTGCAGTATCACCAAGAGGAGATCTTAGAATGCCATCAGATGCTGTTGCTCGAATCTGGATGGACGAGTTGGAGGCGATTTAATGAGAAAGGATGATATGACACCTGCTTCAACCTTGCTTGAAGCGGTTGGGATCATTCTGGGAATGGTCTATTGCGGACTTCAGATTTATTATGGAATAACTTTTCATGTAAGTCCATTTAAGTACATACTTAATCTGCTTATTATGATTCTTGTGTATGCAGGTCTGACTATTCTTTCTAATTATCCGGAGAGAGTCAATAATATTCCGACAGAAATATGTACAGGAAAGATAAGAAGCTATTCTTTGTGGATGATTCGTATTGTTAAATTTGTCTTTATTGCAGGTCTTTTGATTCCATGTGTATTCGATGCAGCAGGGCGGGGAATAAGAAGTAATTACAGTATTTTTGTGATTGGAGTTATTCTTATAGTTGCAGTCTACTGTGAGTACAGAATAATACAGGAATTAAAGAAAATGCGAAATGACAAATGATTACTGATGTGTTTATAATTTTAGGAGTATTAAATAATATGAAAAATTATAAAAACACGATATATGCCTGTTTTGTTGGATATGTTGTTCAGGCAATAATTAATAACTTTGTACCATTATTGTTTTTAACATTTGAAAAAACATATAAGATTCCACTTAGTCAGATTACAATGCTGATTACCTTTAACTTTGGAATGCAGTTGTTTATTGATTTACTATCAGCAAAGTTTGTTGACAGAATCGGATACAGAGTATCTGTAGTAATTGCTCATGTCTGTTCTGCTGCAGGACTTATTGGACTGGTGGTTCTTCCTGAATTGTTACCAAGTGCATTCGCAGGACTATTGATTTCAATTATGATTTATGCAATCGGAGGCGGTTTGATAGAAGTATTGGTAAGTCCGATTGTTGAGAGCTGCCCGACTGATAATAAAGAAAAGGCCATGAGTCTTTTGCATTCATTTTATTGTTGGGGCCATGTTGCGGTTGTGTTATTCTCTACATTGTTCTTTAAAATATGTGGAATCGATAACTGGAGAATATTAGCATTAATATGGGCGATTATTCCGATAATAAATGGTATCGTATTTACAATGGTTCCGATTGCACCTTTGATAGAAGACGGCGAGTCTGGGATGTCAATTTTGGAATTATGTAAGAATAAGACATTTTGGGTGCTGATGCTAATGATGGTGTGTGCTGGTGCCAGTGAACAGGGGGGTAAGTCAGTGGGCATCCACTTTTGCGGAAAAAGGTCTGAATGTAAGTAAAACAATTGGAGACATGGCAGGACCGATGTCTTTTGCAATACTGATGGGAAGCGCAAGAGCTTTCTATGGAAAATTTGGTGATAAAATTGATTTAGACAGATTCATGATAGGAAGCAGTTTTCTTTGTGTTTTATCATACATATGCATTTCTATCTCACCCTCGCCGGTTCTTTCTTTGATTGGATGTTCCATCTGCGGATTGTCAGTAGGTATTATGTGGCCGGGAACTTTTAGCAAAGCAGCTGTTGCTTTGAGAAAAGGTGGAACTGCTATGTTTGCATTATTAGCGTTAGCCGGTGATGTGGGATGTGGTGCTGGTCCAACACTTGTCGGATTTGTGACAGGATTGTTTTCGGATAATCTGAAGTTGGGAATTTTGGCAGGAGTTATTTTTCCTGCATTATTAATTGTTTCAATTTGTAGGACCAATGGGGACAGAGTTTTTTGACTCTTTTAGTGTCTCTTTTGGTATAAACATTTTCTATTATAGTGTCGATATAAAATGTAAGGTATCTGATGTGATGAAATCAAATATCTTACATTTTTATATTACTCAAAAGGAATTGAGTGACAAATCTTCAGGGACGAAGTGTTAGATTGTATGGTATGGGATAACTATACCTTTTTTCTGTTATATTCTTTTGCCCTAAT
>JAXJVZ010000128.1:0-3169 GCA_036308285.1 Agathobacter sp.
CAATTGGTATTTCTGGAGCAATCCAGCACGTTGCAGGTATGGAAGAGTCTGATCTTATCATCGCTATCAACAAAGATGACGATGCTCCAATCTTCGATGTAGCTGATTCCGGCTTAGTTGGAGATTGCAACAAGATTGTTCCACAGCTTACAGCAGCTTTAAAGGCAGCAAAGGGAATTGAGTAATTCATATTTATAAATATTCTGACGGACACCTCATTGGGTGTCCGTTTTTGTTATGTGAATTATGATTATGCTGAATAGAATATCTCTTGACTTGCATGAAGGTTATGATTTAGGATATATAAAGATGAAATCCAAAATGAAGGAGAGAATGATGTTAAAAGGAAAATGCGTAGTCTTAGGAGTTACAGGAAGCATTGCAGCATATAAGATAGCTAATCTTGCAAGTGCATTGGTTAAGCTTCATGCAGATGTCAATGTCATAATGACACATAATGCAACAAATTTTATTAATCCTATAACATTTGAGACGCTTACAGGAAATAAATGCTTAGTTGATACCTTCGATAGAAATTTTCAGTTTAATGTGGAGCATGTAGCGCTGGCAAAAAGAGCTGATATTTTTATGGTAGCTCCGGCTTCGGCAAATGTTATTGGAAAAATGGCTAGTGGAATCGCTGATGATATGCTTACAACGACAATACTTGCAGCAAAATGCCCAAAGCTTATATCTCCTGCTATGAATACAAATATGCTTGAGAATCCAATAGTTCAGGATAACATTAAGAAACTTGAAGGTTACGGATTTGAAATAATTGATCCGGCTGCAGGTTATCTTGCATGTGGAGATACAGGTGCAGGAAAGATGCCTGAACCTGAAATTTTATTATCCTATATTCTTAGAACAATTGCATTTGAGAAGGATTTAGAAGGAAAAAAGGTTCTCATTACGGCAGGTCCTACACAGGAAGCGATTGATCCGGTAAGATATATAACGAACCATTCTACTGGAAAGATGGGATATGCTATTGCAGAAAACTGTGTCAGAAGAGGTGCTGATGTTACACTTGTAACAGGACCGGTATCAATAGCACCACCAATGTTTGTTAATACAATTAAAGTGACATCTGCGGCACAGATGGCAGAAGCAGTAAAGGCCAATGCTGATGAACAGGATATTTTTATCTTACCGGCAGCTGTTGCTGACTACAGACCGGCGCATGTTGCGGATGAGAAAATTAAGAAAAAAGAGGGCGATGCGGTAATCGAACTTGAAAGAACAGAGGATATTCTCTTATATCTTGGAAAAAATAAGAAGCCAGGACAGTATATCTGTGGATTTTCTATGGAGACAGAGAATATGCTTGAGAATTCCAGGGCAAAGCTTGCAAAAAAGAATGCAGATATGATAATTGCCAATAACCTTAAGGTTGCAGGAGCTGGATTTGGAACAGATACAAATATTGTTACAATTATTACCAAAGAGGATTGTAAGGAATTAGAGATAATGTCCAAGGCGGATGTTGCTTCAGTTATTGTCACAGAAATTATTAAAAATGTAACTATTTAGAATCCATCAGAATAAGATAAACTGATATGTCATGCTTACATGTAAGTAGAGGTTTATCTCATTGCAATGGAGTTATGAAAAAAGTGGATTGCAGTTTAGACACTGTAATCCACTTTTTTAAGACTCAGATAATAATTAGCAAATGTCTGATAAAAATAAGGCTGAATCCAAAGCAAACCTATTCCAAAGGATAATATTCCAAGAATAAGCATTCCGGCAAAACTCAGGTAAAGGCAAAATGTCTTAAAGTAATTTCCCTTAATCAATTTAACAGAATAAGAAAAGCACTGGGATAATGACATCTGTGGATGATCAAGCATGGTGTAAAAAACAAAACATAAAATAATTTTTGCACATAAAGAAAGTGCAAGGGAAATCAGCGCAAGGACAATAGCTGTAAAAACTGTTGAAAGATTTTTGATGTCAAGTATAAAATATCGTCCAATAAAGTATGGTCCCATGCAAATAAGCTCTATTATATATATGATAAGATAACCAATAATGAACCTTTCGGTCTGATTTTTAAAACAATAGAAAATATCAGACTTATCAGATTTTTTATGTCTTGCAATATTAAGATGCAGATAAATCAATCCAATATCTAACAAGCCGGAGATTATGCCAATCAGAAATTCGGCGGCATAATAAGTAACTTTCTGAGTAGTAGTAGCATATTCAGTATTTAAAAGATAAGAAAATGGAAGCTCAATCATAAAGGCTATTAAAGTAGCCAGCACGAAGGCTCCCATTGGTGTTGTGTAATTGCCAGTTAAATTAATTCGGGCAATTCGTTTTAATTCTTTTGATCGTAATTGCATTTTCGATAAACTCCTGATATATTATGTGGTCAAATCGAGGTTGATGCCGATATAACGGGCAGCATCTGCTGATTTGAAATTCTGCTGATAGGGGTTGGATTCATTATTATATTTTATCTGGGTAGTAGTCGTACCGCCGGAAACATAAGTACGACCGCACTCAGGACAAACAGCTGTATGAATAGCAACATTTGCAGAAACAACAGAGCCGTTGTTCTGTGCAGCTCTGTTATAAGCATTAGTCACATGCTGACCTTCGTGAGCACGCACCGCTGCGCTGGCAGCATTAGGAGAAACATGAGCAGCTGACTTAAAAGAAACATTCATATCATTAGAACCATCAACATACTTACGTTCCCTGCAAGTTTCACAATCAGCAGGTGAAGACTTACCATTGGCTTTCTTGCCGGATTCACCATCTATTCCGGAATTATTTATATCTGAAACCCCAACATTCCCTGTCTGACCGGATTGATTTGTGATTCCAGTCTGAGCATTTTGGTTGCCCACATTTATCTGCTCAATTGGGCGAGCTTCATTACCAGGCCAATAAAGACCTGTTTGGTTATATGTATATGCGCCAAAACCACCAATAGCACCAACTGTCATACTAAGTTCCTCCTTCCAGATTATTATTTAAAACTCGAACTGAAACATAGTCATAATCCACAAAAATCTAAATAATGTAATCCGAAACACATTCAAAGCCCCGCAAATAACCTAAACAATCCCATCCGCAAAGCATCTGGAAATATGTAAAGTAAATAAAAAGTCCACCAGTAAAGCGCCGACAACATGTAAGGAATTGCGCATCTGAG
>JAXJVZ010000129.1:0-3185 GCA_036308285.1 Agathobacter sp.
GATGATATCAGTGATACCACAAAATACGAAGACCATTTTGTGCCAGGCTTCAGAGATCGACTGATTGCTATTTCTAAATCAGGAAGGAGCTTGCAGTCAGAAGACGTGCAGAACTTCCTAAATGCAAAAGAACGTGGAATACAAGTAGAATTATTTGTGCGTAAAAACAAAGATGATAAGATTTCAAAAGAGTTTTACTATCTTGGTCATATGACAGCAAGTGGAAAGACTAAGGAATTTACAATGGCAAATACACAAAAAACAGCAGTGGAAATCGAGTGGATTCTCGACGTCCCAGTCAGAGAAGATATCTATGAGTATATTGTGAATTGTTAATTGGAGGAAAAATGAAAACAATAAGAGTTGTTGCAGCTGTGATAAAAGCTGTTAATGAAAAGGGAGAAGATATTATTTTTGCAACCCAGCGTGGTTATGGTGAGTTTAAAGGCGGCTGGGAGTTTCCTGGTGGAAAGATTGAAGATGGAGAGACGCCAAAAGAAGCATTGAAACGGGAAATAAGAGAAGAACTTGATATAGAGATAGCTGTAGGAGAAATGCTTGATACAATTGAGTATGATTACCCAACATTTCATTTATCAATGGATTGCTTCTGGTGTGAGATTGTAAGTGGCAATCTTGTATTAAAAGAACATGAGGATGCAAGATGGTTGACCAAGGAAGAGTTAGATGAAGTGGAATGGTTGCCAGCGGATATAACACTAATAGATAATATAATCAAAGAAATATGATTTATTTTTAGTTGGGCTGACATACATTCTTCAGCAATAGTGCTAGACCAATAGTGAACCAATTGATTACCGTCTAAGCAAAAAATATAGATACTAGACGGTAAATTTTGAAGATTTATAATTGTTAAATGAACAATAAGCATAATAATTTACTGCCTATGCAATCAAAAATTTAAATAAGCGGTAAATTTTTAAATATATTTATTACTTAATGAACGATTAGTTTAATAATTTACCGCTTAGACAATAATTTTTTCATATTAGATGGTAATATATCTTGAAATAGAGTATTTGAAAGACTGAATTACTAATCAGATTACCTCCCCAAGCTGGCAAAATTATTATAAAGCGGTAAGTTAACAAAATAGTATTGAAACAGAGTAGATTGAAAGCCTATTACATACTAAAAATATATAAACTCGTCTATTAAGGAAAGAAATCCGCCTATTAAGGAAAGAAATCCGCCTATTAAGGGAAAAATGCCTTGAGAGATGATTGAATAAGGATTGTAAAAATGAAATGGTTACAAGTTGCAACCAAAATTAAAAAGGAGAAAATAGTAGTCATGAGCAACAAGGACCTAAGCAAATACATAAGCTTAATCCTCCGCCATAAGCCCGAAACCATCGGAATTTCACTAGATGAACACGGTTGGGCAAACGTCGAGGAATTAATAGCTGGCATTGCAAAAAACAATAAATTTAATATGGACATTTTAGAAGAAATCGTCCGTACAGATGAAAAACAACGCTATTCCTTTAATGAGGACAAGACACTAATACGTGCAAATCAGGGACATTCCATAGCAGTTGATGTGGAACTGGAAGAACAAGTCCCACCAGAGATATTATGGCACGGAACTGGTGAGAAATATGTTTCATCAATAGATAATGAAGGCTTAATTCCAAAAAGCAGACTATATGTACATTTATCTAAGGATGAGGAAACTGCAGTTAAGGTTGGCTCAAGACATGGAAAGCCAGTTATCTATCACGTACTTGCAAAACAGATGTATGACGATGGATACAAATTTTATTTATCTGTAAATGGAGTTTGGCTTACCAAAGAAGTGCCAGTTAAGTATTTACAAAAGATATAACAGGAGACAACAATGTGGACAATATCAAGAATTGACGAAGCCGACTACGGCTGCGAGGAAAGACTCCCAGGAGAGCCATTAATGCTACTAATCACTTTGGAAAATGAAGCCGAAGAAGTAATCCAGTTTGAAGTAGCCGAGAACTGGATTGAAATGCAGGGTCTCGACGAAGGAGACGAGTGGCCAGAGGATATAGAAACAGAAGATGAAGAAGCCGTTAATGCCGAAAATCAGGCCAGGTGGATGGAGAACTATTATCGAGCACTACAGGAGATGGAGGAGTAAATATGTGGATTGCATTTTCATTCGGTTCTGCATTATTTGCAGGACTAACAACTATTTTGGCAAAATGCGGCATAAAAAATACCGATTCTAATGTGGCAACAGCCTTAAGAACAATCGTAGTCTTGATTTTTTCATGGATAATGGTATTTGTGGTAGGTGCGCAGAGCGGACTTGCAAGATTAACCGGCAGAGTACTGATTTTTCTAGTGCTTTCCGGACTTGCAACCGGAGCATCCTGGCTATGCTATTTCAAAGCATTACAGCTCGGCGACGTAAACAAAGTAACGCCGATAGACAAATCCAGCACCATTCTAACAATGCTAATAGCATTCATTTTCCTCAAAGAGGATATTACATATTTAAAATTAATTGGAATGGTATTAATCGGCGTCGGTACATATCTGATGATTCAGAAAAAAGAAACAGAAGTTAAGAAAAGCGATGGAAAGTGGCTAATCTATGCATTAGGTGCAGCAGTTTTTGCAAGCCTTACCTCCATACTTGGCAAAATCGGAATCCAGGATATTAACTCAAATCTTGGAACTGCAATCAGAACAATAGTTGTTCTTGCCATGGCATGGGTCGTAGTTTTTGTAACAGGAAAGCAGAATACAATTAAGTCAATTGACAAACGTAGCTGGATATTTCTCATTTTATCAGGATTTGCGACGGGAGCCTCATGGCTTTGCTATTACCGTGCACTGCAGACAGGCCCGGCAAGCATTGTTGTCCCGATTGATAAATTAAGTATTTTGGTAACAGTTGTATTTTCTTATTTTGTATTTCACGAGAAGCTATCGCTTAAATCGGGCAGTGGATTATTGATGATAGTTGCAGGAACACTTGTCTTGTTATTTTAACAAGGCCATGTGCACTTCGCAGTAAGAATTATGGCGCCATTTAGAGAAAGGAGGAAAAATGAAAAGCATATATTTTGTACGTCATGGGCAGACAGTCTGGAATGTAGAGAACAAAATCTGTGGAGCGACAGACATTGAGCTTACAGAGTTCGGCCACGAGCAGGCAATAAAAACAGGAGAGGAAATACTTAA